>JAZOWR010000434.1:0-1629 GCA_045659345.1 Ructibacterium sp. | reverse complement strand
ACATAGCCATTTTAGCAAATTGAAGTTTAAGTGTCAAGAATTTTTAAAAAATAATTTTCAAATCCTCTATGACCTTTTTGAGTTCTTCCAGTTGCTCCTTTGCTATTTTAACCTCTCCTTCGTCCAGAAGCTCCATAATGTCATTGATCCTCGAGGTCAGTTCCTCCCTGTCCTCCCTGTCGTCGTAGAACTCCTGAAGATGATCAATATACTCCGAATTTACGGACTCGGGATCGTCAGTCCGGCAAGTTTCAAAGGCGTCAAGGTCAATGATGTACTCGGCGGTCTCTCTGGCAAAGATGTTTTCCAAAAAGTCCTTGAGTTCATATTTGCTCACGGGAACGTAGTCCTTTGTCCTGAAATCATGCATTATCATTCTCCTCAGTTTTCGGATTTGCTGCTGATTTCGCCGCTGTCCTTTTCAAAGTTTCCAAGGAACTCCCGGATCAGAGCCTTATCCTCATCGCTGTATCCGGCAAGGGCGTCGTCGGTCTGAAACATCCCCGCCAGAAAATCCTTAACGTCGGGGTTTTCGGAAATCTCCCCGTCAAAATCTTCAAAATCGTCAAAGTCGCTCATTTTTGGTCTCCTTAGTCTACCAGAACCCTTATGTGATACCTCTGAATGTTCCAGCCCCCGGCTGACACGCTGTGAACGTATGCGGAACCCTTGCTGCCCTGCACGAATCCGTTAATTGCCATGCCGCCGTCCTTGAACATGTTGCCTCTTGCTATTTTCAGTCCGGAGAAGGATTCGATTTCTCCGGCCTTTTCCCGGCATCTGATTACAAGGTTCCGAACCAGAGCTTCGGCAGTCCTGACATTGTCTTTGTGGATCTGCTCGTCGGTGAGGTCGTACCACCTATAGTACTCGCTCTTCTTTGCGTTGTCAATGGAGGGAATCTTGCCTTCGCTTTCCCGGATCAGGTAGTAGTTCCTTCCGAGGGTTCATTTCGTTGCTCCTCTTTGCGTTACATGGATATTGTAGATCAATGATGCATCGGAGTCAAGCATTTTTGAAAATTAAAGTTCAAAAAAAATTCCGTGTTGCTTCTGATACCTGTTTCTGATACAATTCTCAGTATGGAAGGCATCCGAAAAATCCGGCAGTTCTGAACAGGTTAAAATTCTGTTACAGAGATGCTGAAAATCTGTTAGCGTTGGCTAATAAAAGTTAGACTTTTCGATATTTTTAAGTGAGACTTTTTGATGTGTTTAAACCATTATGTTATAAGGCTTTATAACGCGTTTAGCAGTTGAGATTTTTAAGTGATTTTCGTACATAGAAATCCTAAAAACCTGTTAGTGTCTGCTAATAAAAGTTAGACTTTGGGGTACTTTTAGGCGAGACTTTTCGGAGGGTTTTGAATACAGGATTACCAACGGTCTCGGAAGATGCAGATGCGTTTGGAGGGTTTCTTGGGATACAATTTAAGGCGAAAAATCCTCGAAAATCCGGACTCCGAAAGGGTTAAAATCTGATACAGAGATCTTAAAAACCTGTTAACGTCTGCTAACAAAAGTTAGACTTTAAGATATTTTTAAGTGAGACTTTTTAACTTGTTTAAACCCTTATGTTATAAAGATTTGAAACGTGTTTAACAGTTGGGATTTCAGAGCGATTTTCGCG
>JAZOWR010000433.1:0-1832 GCA_045659345.1 Ructibacterium sp. | reverse complement strand
TTTGAGGATGAAGTGTTCCGGGCAATGCCGGACGAAGTTAAGGAAGTCCGGTTGCACGAAATAGGTGAAGGTGTATCCCGGCAAGCCATTGCCGGATACATCCAAAAGTTGGAAGATCGAGAAATGATTTCCCGCTTTACTGATAATTACATTTATTACTTTGCAAAAGGCCAACAGCAGAGAATTGTAGAGCGTGCAGAATACACAAGTGCGTGGCGTGAGTATTGGAGAGACCGGCACTTTGGCCTTGATTCCGGTGAGGCTATTTTCCGGATGTTTACGAAATACCAAGGGGTAGCCCGGAAGCAAGCGATCCCCGCTATCAACGGCATCTACAACAAAGAAATTGAATATATGCTGACCCTGATTCAGGAGAGCATCGAAAACGAGATCAGGGGCTAAATTAAGTCAGGTTATTAACAGTGATAGAAATACTATTATTGCTGTTAATAACCTGACTTAATTGGTTTAATTAGGTTAATTGGTTTTGCCCGGATTTCATAATACTATGAAGGGAAGTTTAGATTTCAGTATGGAAGAAAAGGAGAGAAGAGAATGACATTCAAAGGATATTATACAGACGAATTACCATCGTACTATTCCACAATGTATTTAGATGGTTATACCCCCGCATAGATTTTATACGCCCGCCACCAAAGCATGTATGAGGAACTAAGCCAAGAGGCAGACACGGAGGGCTACGAAATTCATATCACCAGTGAGGTGAAATTGAAATGACAGAAGCAGAGCGTAAAAAGAAAAAGAAGAAAAAATAGCAATCCATTTTGATGGCTGAGATCGGCAAGATCGTTGAGAAAAGCCTGAAGGCAACGGTTGATAAAGCGTTGGATGATATATTCAAGGATTGGAAATAAGAAACGGCAAGCAGTTCGATAAGAACCGCTTGCCGTTATTTTTCGTTATTACCCGTCTGACGGACTATCTTTCTTTTGGTCGATTACGGCCATACAAACCGTCATTAGAAACAAAAAATCCGTTTGGAAAGGGAGTTGCCCACCCCTTTTTCAAAAAGGTGAAGCAAAAAAGAAAAGTCCCGAAAGGGTAGCCCCCCTATAGTCAGGCTTCCTCCACAAATTCGATCAGGTCGCCCGGCTGGCATTCCAAAAGCCTGCAAAGCGTTTCAAGGTTTTCCCAAGATACCCCCTGTTGGTTGCGGAACTTCTGCAAAGTGGATTGGCTCAGCAAGCCCTCCGTCCGGATTTTGTTTGTGTTGTAGCCTTTCTCTTTTAAGGCGTTGAGAATATCTTTTTTATAACGCAGCGGCACGGTCAACCGCCTCCTTTCCCATTGTCCATATTATAGCAGAAGAATTGCACGAAATCAAGTGCAAAAATTACACAATAAATAGCACTATAATTCGTGCAATATGTCAATAGACTTGCACGACTTCTCGTGCTATAATATCAATGTAATCAAGGACAGCCAATTTCAACACCGCCTGATGTAAGTCCTACAACAAACACATAAGAGCGGAGGCAGCACGGAAAGACGGCACACCAAAAGAAAAGGGAGAAATGAAAAATGTCTGCAAATGAAATCACTAACAAGATCGAGAGCCTGCGGGAACTGGAAGAACTGATCGAGGAAGCAAAGGCCGAGGTCGAAGCCATCCGGGACGAGATCAAGACCGAGATGCTGAACCGGAACACCGAGGAATTGACAGCCGGACAATACATCGTCCGTTGGACGGAGATCCTCTCCAACCGCTTTGATACCACCGGCTTTAAGAAGATGTATGGCGATCTTTACAAAGCCTTTACCAAGCAGACCGCAAGCCGTCGCTTCACCATCAGCGTGTAAAGCAAGAGCCG
>JAZOWR010000432.1:0-2822 GCA_045659345.1 Ructibacterium sp. | reverse complement strand
AATCTTGGTGTTGTAGAATTAACGCTTGCGTTACATCAGGTATTTGATGTTGAATACGACCGAGTTGTTTGGGATGTTGGTCATCAATCTTATACGCATAAAATTCTTACAGGAAGAGCGGAGCAATTTGGCACTCTGCGTCAGTTTGGCGGAATAAGTGGTTTTCCAAAATCCGAGGAAAATTATTCAGACGCATTTAATACCGGTCATAGCTCTACATCAATTTCTGCAGCAACGGGATTTGCTGTCGCCGCGAAATTAAAAAACGAAAACCGAACAGGCATTGCTGTTATTGGAGATGGAGCATTAACCGGTGGTATGGCGTTTGAAGCATTAAATCATGCCGGTTCGTTACAAATACCCTTGGTTGTGGTATTAAATGATAATGGAATATCCATATCCCGCAATGTGGGAGGCATCTCAAAACGATTAAAGCAAATTCGAAACACCAGAAGGTATTTTACTTTTAAATCAAACTTTAAATCAGTTTTGGATAAAATTCCCTATATCGGTTCACCGTTAAAAAGACGGATGGGTTTGCTTAAAAAAATGATAAAGCGCATTCTTGTCAAGGATATGTTCTTTGAAGACTTTGGCTTTACCTATTTAGGTCCAGTAGACGGGCATAATATTACTGATCTTGAGGTAATATTACAACAAGCAAAAGCAATAAAAACGCCTGTAGTTGTACATGTGCATACCAAAAAGGGAAAGGGGTATCTCCCAGCCGAAAAGAATCCGGGGTATTTTCACGGAATTGCTGAGTTTGATGTTGCAACCGGTCAACCATTGCAGAAATCAAAAAAAGATTGGTCGGGTTTTTTTGGAGAAACTCTTTGCAGACTTGCGAAAGAGAATCCGAATGTTTTGGCTGTTTCTGCTGCGATGCCCTTGGGTACAGGCTTAGAACAGTTTCGAAAATTATATCCCAAACGCTTCTTTGATGTAGGAATTGCAGAACAGCATGCAGTTACTTTTGCAGCAGGTCTTGCCAAAGCAGGATTTACTCCTTGTGTTGCAATCTACTCAACCTTTATGCAGAGAGCATATGATCAATTGCTACACGATGTTTCCCTTCAGCATTTACATGTTGTATTCTGTTTGGATCGCTCAGGATTGGTTGGGAAAGATGGAGAAACGCATCAAGGCTTATTTGATATTTCATATCTTTCGCATTTGCCGGGATTTACAGTGTTATCTCCATCCAATCAAAAAGATTTTGAAACTATGCTTGATTATGCTGTGAATCAATGTGATGGCCCTGTGGCTATTCGTTATCCCAGAGGAGAGGTAACTTTGCCATTATGGGAAACCGAAGGCAATGTCAACAAATGCACCTTGGTTCGAGATGGTTCAGATGTTTTAATAGCAGCCGTTGGAACCTGTGTGTTTGATGCTCTTAAGGTTGCTGAAATACTGGAATCTTCTCAGATCAGCACCGCGGTTTTAGATATCAAATCTGTAAAACCTATGGATGAAGAATCGCTTCTGCGTTACAGCAAAGGCAAGAGGTTAGTGGCCTCTCTGGAAGAAAATACAATTGTAGGCGGATTTGGTCAACAGTTGACAGCTCTGCTAAAGCAGGATGTAAAAATATTTGCATTTCCAGATAAACCAATTGTTCATGGAAGCACAAAGGATGTAAAATATAATTATGAATTGTCGCCGGAGCAAATTGCGAATCGGTTATTACAATTCTTACTGTGAGGAATGATATGGCAAAACAACGCTTAGATATATTTTTGGCAGAACAAGGGCTTGTATCAAGTCGTTCCATGGCGCAATCGATGATTATGGCAGGAGAAGTCTATGTCAATGGTCAAAAAGCCTCCAAAGCCGGCGAAATGGTTTGCGGAGATGAAACCATTGAACTTCGTGGAAAAAGCCTAAAATATGTAAGCAGGGGCGGCTTGAAACTGGATAAAGCTATGCAAGTTTTCCCTATTGACCTAAAAGATGCCGTCTGCATGGACATTGGTGCATCTACGGGTGGATTCACTGATTGTATGCTTCAAAACGGAGCGAAAAAGGTCTATGCTGTCGATGTAGGATATGGTCAACTTGCGTGGAAGCTTCGTCAGGATGCAAGAGTTGTGAATCTCGAGCGCACCAATATTCGTTATGTGACAGATAAAGAAGTTCCTGAGCAACTTGATTTTTTCTCAGCAGATGTTTCCTTTATTTCATTAAAACCGGTTCTGCCTGTTGCTTATCAATTGCTAAATGAGAGCGGTTGTGGTGTATGCTTGATTAAACCACAATTTGAGGCAGGTAAAGATAAGGTTGGAAAAAAAGGAGTTGTTAGGGATCCTGCAGTTCATTTAGAAGTGATTGAACGAGTACTTGCATTTACACGCGAAATTGGTTTTAAAGTTCTGGGTTTAGATTTTTCCCCGGTAAAAGGTCCTGAAGGGAATATCGAATATTTAATGTACCTTGGGAAAAAAGGGGAGGACATCAACCCGGATGCATTAATGATTGTAGAAGCATCCCATATTTTAGATAGGTGATTGTATGAATAAAATAGCGCTGTTTCCTAATGTCTTGCGAGATATAGGGTTAGAAGAATCAAGAGAATTGGCACAATTTTTAACAGCACACGGAAAAGAAGTGTGGATGGAGAAGCGTTTTGAACAAGAATGTTTGGCATCTGTTCGCTTTGAGGATTTAGATTTTATCATGCAAGAGGCTGACTTGGCTGTTGTTTTAGGCGGTGATGGTAGCATTTTAGATATTGCACCGCAGGCAGCAAAACACGAGATTCCTGTATTGGGAATCAATCTTGGTAATCTCGGTTTTCTTGCCCAGACAGAAAAGGGAGA
>JAZOWR010000431.1:0-13474 GCA_045659345.1 Ructibacterium sp. | reverse complement strand
AATATCTATCTGGGATTTATCTGGTTTGGAGTATGGGGAGCGATTCTCTTCCCGGTTGCTATGAATATTATCCTTTCTCTGCACAAGGCAGGAAAAATTCACATCTGGAAATAAATACAATAAGGCACTCGTTAGAGTGCCTTATTTCATCATTTCATATTCTTGCTGGTTGAAAACAAACCCGGAATCGGTCTGCATCTCCTCTCCCAGCGCCGCAATAAGCTCTGCCAGGGAGGCGGTTTGGAGGTCAAGTTTTTCCATGGGTTTGTTAAAAAGCCCCCAATTATCCGCATTTCTTCCTACCGTTTTATAGGTCCATTTGGTACGGCTGATGCCATGGCGTCGGTACAGATCGGCGGCAAGAAGCTGGTTTTTGCCACTGTTGTATTCTCCCACATAAACCGCAACGCCCCATTCTTTGCGGGCGGTAAGCAGCTCCTTAACCCTACCGGCAATTTGCTCCGGCTCGGTATCATAGATGTGAAGCTGATACATCATATTCTGCCAGCCGTAGGTCTTGGGGTGAGGCAGGTGATCTAAGGACCAAATACCCTCTATGGTAATTATGTGACGGGTATCCACCTTGCGAATGGCATGAATCATCCGGTCATATACCTGATTGGTTTGTGCTATTGATTCGGGCGCCCAAGGAGGCTTGCCCCCATGGGTGTTGTTCTGGGGCTCGTTCATAATGTCATAGGCAGCAACATAGGGGTTGTTTTGATACCGTTTGGCTATCGTTGTCCACAGCGTTTCCATGGTTTTTTGTGCCTGTTCGCTCTCATAAAGGTTTGCATGTCCAATGGCGCCGGTGCTCTGGTTGCTGCTTTGCCCGCCGGGTGCACCGTGCATATCTAAAATGGCATATAGACCGTTCTTTTGGCATTGCTCCAGCGCCCAGTCAAGACGGGCAAAACCGGGATTGCTGCGATGATCGCCGGAAAGCCATTCCCCCTTTTCGGTCATAAAGTTCCGGTACCAAAAGGGAATCCTGACACAGTTAAACCCCAGGCTTTTCATCCTTGTAAAATCGGATTCGGTGATAAAGTGATTCATATACCATTGGAGCAAGGCGTTTGCTTGTTCCTTGCCAAACCGTTCGGTCAGGATAGAGAGGATGTCGCTGTGCGCCAAGCCTTCATCAGGGTCAGAAAAGGGACTGAGCCAGGTTTCCAAAAGCATCCAGCCGCCAAGATTGACACCGTGAAGAACCACGGGGGTATCTTTGACCATCAAAGTTCCGTCTTGTACGGTTAACCATTCACCGTTTGCAAACATTATTTCCTCCTGTGATAAAACACGATCCCAGAATTCCTGATTGCCGGGGTCAGGATAAGCCTCTGCCGACAAGGAAAACGAAAAGATTAAAGTCATAAAGAATAAAAGGACCTTTTTTCGCATAATCAAATCTCCTCATATAGATATGCATATTCTAGCACAAAAATGCCCGGTTGTAAATAAATAAGGCTTTCGTTTCTTCCGTCGGCCGTGGATGCAGGCTTGGCCCACAGAGTTACCGTAAGAATCTTTGGCTTGCAAGTTGGATTTTTATATGTTATAATGAAGAAACTTATATACAGAGGGAGGAGGGCCGCTATGGAACTGACAGGCGCAGATATTGTAATGGAATGTATGCTGGAACAAGGCGTTGATACCGTCTTTGGATATCCGGGCGGTTCGATGCTCTATGTCTATGATGCACTTTATCGATATCAGGATAAAATCCGTCATATACTGACCGCGCACGAGCAGGGCGCTGCCCATGCGGCAGACGGCTATGCCAGAAGCAGTGGAAAATGCGGCGTCGTTTTTGCCACCTCCGGCCCGGGGGCGACCAATCTGGTTACCGGAATCGCAACCGCCTATATGGATTCGGTGCCGCTGGTTGCCATCACCTGTAATGTTTCGTCCCACCTTTTGGGCAAAGACTCCTTTCAGGAGATTGATATTGTAGGCATTACTATGCCAATTACCAAGCATAACTTTTTGGTCAAAAAGGCAGAGGATATTGCTCCGGCAATCCGCCGTGCCTTTCAAATTGCCAAAACCGGCAGACCCGGACCTGTTTTGGTGGATATTACCAAGGATGCAACGGTAGAGATGACAGAGTATACACCGGCAGCGATAGCGCCGGTAAACAATACTACCGTCGTTGCCTCTAAGGCAGACATGAGGCAAGCAATTAAGAGAATCAAAAAATCCCGTTGTCCGTTGATTTATGCAGGCGGGGGTGTAATCGCAGCAAACGCAACAGAGGAACTAAAACGGTTTCAGTCCTTGTTGGATGCTCCGGTTGTGCTCTCCGGTATGGGGCTAGGGGGATTCCCGGCAGATGACCCTGCCTTTTGTGGGATGGTTGGCATGCACGGGACGCAAGCCTCGGCGTTTGCCGTACAGGACTGTGACTTGTTGATTGCGGTAGGTGCCAGATTCTCAGACCGTGTTACCTGTGATACAGAAACCTTTGCGCGCGGTGCCGGAATCATACACATTGATGCCGACGCTGCAGAGATTGGAAAAAATGTTAAGGTAGATGTGCCATTGTTGGGAGACGCCAAGGCGGTGCTTGATAAGCTCTCTCAGATGTTAGAACCGCAGAGCCATCCTAGATGGATGGAGCAAATAGCCGGATGGAAGAAGGCGTACCCCCTGCCGGTTTCTGCAGAAGATGCGTTGACGCCCAGATGTGTCATTCGCACCTTGTATGAAATGACAGAGGGAGATGCGATTGTAACTACCGATGTGGGTCAGCACCAGATGTGGACAGCACAATTTTATGAGTTTAACAAACCCAGAAGATTTCTCTCCTCCGGAGGGCTGGGAACGATGGGGTTTGGGTTGGGCGCTGCGATTGGTGCCAAGATTGCCAATCCTGAAAAGACGGTGATCAATATTACCGGTGATGGATGCTTCCATATGAATATGAACGAACTTTCCACCGCAGCAGAGCAAAAACTTCCTATTATTGAGGTTATTATGAACAATCGGGCGCTTGGGATGGTTCGCCAATGGCAAAAGATGTTTTGCGACAAGCGGTTTTCTTCGACCAATCTTGAGAAAAAGACCGATTATGAGATGGTAGCCAAGGGGCTGGGAGCACGGGCGTTCACCGCTACCTGCGAAGAGGAGCTGCGCTCAGCAGTAAAGGCTGCCCTTGCAGAGACGGATACCCCAACCGTGATCAACTGTATCATTGACCCGGACCAAATGGTATTGCCGATGGTGCCGGGCGGAATGCCGATTGAAGAAGCAATCGTAACGATTGATTAAGGAGGAAGCCAGATGAATAGACATGTTTTATCAGTTTTGGTACAGAACCATGCCGGAGTTTTGAGCCGGATTTCGGGATTGTTTTCCCGTCGGATGTATAACATCGACAGTCTGTCCGTGGGAGTGACCGAAAACCCTGATATTTCCCGCATGACGGTGGTCACCACTACAGATGACGATACGGTAGAACAGATTAAAAGCCAGCTCTCTAAACTGGAAGAGGTCATTGAGGTGACCGAGCTGAGTAAGGAAGCTGCGGTGCTTCGGGAGCATGTGCTGATTAAGGTTTCATCCGGTGATATTCCCGGAGCGATGCAGATTTGCGATATCTTTCGAGCAGGTGTAGTGGATATAACACCGGAATATATGACCACAGAGCTCACCGGTGCGCCCAGCAAGATTAGTGCGTTTATTTCTATGATGGAGCAGTTTGGAGTCAAGGACCTGGTCAGGACAGGCATGACGGGTCTCGCGCGCGGATAGGGGCAAAACCTGAAAGAAAAACCATGAATATTTAAAAGGAAACCGCAATGCGGTTTTCTTTTTTTGCCTTTTTGGTTTGCTTGACAAAAACAGGGGAAAGTGGGATAATGGAGTAAGGAGTTGAAAATGATGAAGATATATCAGAATATAAGCGAATTGATTGGCAAGACCCCTCTTGTCAGGCTGAACCGACTGGAGGCAGAGGAGGGACTTAATGTCACCTTGCTTGCCAAGCTGGAGATGCAGAATCCGGCAGGCAGCGTAAAAGACAGGGTTGCCATGGCGATGCTGGATGATGCAGAAGAAAAGGGTCTAATCAAACCGGGAGCAACCGTGATAGAACCTACCTCCGGCAATACTGGAATCGGTCTTGCTCTGGTGGCAGCAATGCGTGGATATAAAACCATTTTAACCATGCCAGAAACCATGAGTGTAGAACGAAGAAACCTGCTCAGGGCCTACGGTGCTGAGATTGTGTTAACCGAGGGAGCAAAGGGAATGGCAGGCGCGATTCAAAAGGCAGAGGAACTGGCAAAAGAGATTCCGGGCAGCTTCATTCCCGGTCAGTTTGACAACATGGCAAATCCGCAGGCGCACTATCGAACCAGCGGCCCCGAAATTTGGGAGGATACCGACGGAACCATTGATATCTTTGTTGCAGGCGCAGGGACCGGCGGAACGATTTCGGGTATCGGCAAATATTTAAAGGAACAAAATACCGAAATTCAGGTTGTTGCGGTCGAGCCGTCAGGCTCGCCGGTGCTCTCCGGCGGCAAGGCAGGACCGCACGGCATACAGGGCATTGGTGCCGGATTTGTGCCGAATACCTTAGATGAAAAGCAGTATGACGAGGTGTTTGCGGTAAATGAGGAGGATGCCTACCGAATGGGCAGATTCTTAGCTCGGCGGGAAGGAATCTTGACCGGCATCTCTGCAGGAGCAGCAGTGTTTGCTGCGGTTCAGGTCGCCAAGCGACCGGAAAATCAAGGGAAAACTTTGGTGGTTTTGCTCCCTGACCGAGGCGAGCGATATCTGTCTACCGCCATGTTTCAAGGAGAAAGCTAATGAAGATTATTGATATTATTAACAAAAAAAAGCCCAGCTTGTCTTTTGAGGTTTTTCCGCCAAAGACATGGGATAAATTTGACAGTGTGCTCAGTGCGGCAATGAAGATTGCGGATCTAAAGCCGGACTTTATGAGCGTGACCTATGGTGCCGGAGGAAGTACCGCCCGCTCCACTGCAGAAATCGGTGAGGCGATCCTAAAGACCGGCGTTACGCCCCTTTCGCATCTGACCTGCGTATCTGCAGACAGGGAGTCTATCGGGAAGGAACTGGAAAACCTGAGAGATAGGGGAATAGAGAACATTCTTGCTCTGCGAGGGGATATTCCTGAGGGCGTGACCAAAGAGGAACTGGCGTTTTCCTACTCCAGCGAGCTGGTACGGGAGATTAGGGAATTTGGCGGCTTTTGTATCGGCGGTGCCTGCTATCCTGAAAGCCATCCGGAAAGCCCCAACAGTCAGTTTGATATTGAAATGCTCAAGATTAAGGTGGAAAACGGATGCCAGTTTCTAACCACGCAGATGTTTTTTGATAACAACATCTTATATAACTTTATATACCGTCTGTACCGTGCGGGGGTAGATGTTCCCATTGTTGCCGGCATTATGCCGGTGACCAATGCTGCACAGATTCAAAGAATCTGTGCCATCTCCAAAAATGCCCTGCCTCAGCGGTTTATCCGGATTGTAGACCGTTACGGAGACAACCCCAAGGCCTTGATGCAGGCAGGAATTGCCTATGCCACAGAGCAAGTGATTGACCTGTATGCCAATGGTATCAATGCCGTACATATTTATTCTATGAACAAGCCGGAGGTAGCAAAGGCGATTCGGGATAACCTGACGGAGATTGTCTGATGGAACAGGGATTTGTTTACGGAAAACTAAGGCCGGAAGAAATCCAACTAAATCCTAAAGAGGTGGCAGCGCGTCTTAAGACAGAGCAGGGATATACCAATCCCCTGATTGCCAGATGTGAGGAGTCGCTGATGAAAGCGCTGGATTGTCGCTATTCCGGAGTGAAGGTGACGGTTTCCTTTCCTGAAAAAGATGTGGTGGATTTGGGTGGCTTCCGGACAAAAAGCCATTCTCTCTGCCAAAATTTAAAGGGATGCAGAGAAGCGTTTTTATTCGCAGTCACCTTAGGAATGGGAGTAGAACGGATGCTTAACCGGTTATCGTTGCTTTCCGGTTCGGAGTTTTTTGTTACTGATGCGCTGGCGTCGGCAATGGCAGAGGCGGCTTGCGATGCGGCAGAGAAGCGGATTTGCGGAGAGATATCCTTTAGACCTCGGTTTAGTCCGGGATACGGAGATTTATCTCTGGAGGTACAACCCTTTTTGCTCAGCCGTGTGCAAGCGCAAAAACTTTTGGGGATTACCCTGGGGACATCACTTTTGATGTCACCAATGAAATCCATTACTGCGATTATGGGGGTCTATCATGAAGATACAAGAAGCAATACAGAAAAAACGCCTTTACTTTGACGGAGGGACCGGAACGGTGCTGCAAAGCATGGGACTGCCGGCAGGAACGCCGCCGGAGGTCTGGAACCTGACCTGTCCGGAAAAGATTACGGCGTTGCATCAGGCGTATCTGGATGCAGGCAGTAACATCATAAAGACCAATACCTTTGGCGTGAACCGTGATAAGTATCCGGATTTTGCGGATTATATTGAGGCGGCGGTATCTTGCGCTAAGGCAGCAGCCAAGGGGCGAGAGGATGTTTATATTGCCTTTGATATGGGGCCTTCCGGCAGGTTGCTAAAACCGCTTGGGGATTTGGCGTTTGAAGATGCGGTAGCTTTGTTTGCAGAGAATGTCAAGGCAGCAGCAGCGTTAGGGGTAGATTGTATTTTAATTGAAACCATGAACGATTGCTATGAAACCAAGGCAGCGGTGCTGGCGGCAAAGGAGAATTGCACTCTGCCGGTGTTTGTCACCAATGCCTATGACGAATCCGGCAAACTGATGACGGGCGCTGACCCTGCGGCTATGATTGCTATGCTGGAGGGGCTCGGTGTGGATGCACTCGGCATGAATTGCTCTTTTGGACCGGATAAGATGCTGAAACTGCTGGATGAGTTTATCACACGGACCTCTCTTCCGATTATAGTCAATCCCAATGCGGGGCTTCCCAAGGTAGTGGATGGAAAAACCGTTTTTGATATCTCCCCAACAGCGTTTGCGATGTTTATGGAAGAGATGGCAAAGTCGGGAGCGTGTATCCTTGGCGGATGCTGCGGCACTACCCCGGAATATATCAAAGAAACCGTTGCTAAAACCTATCATATATCATATCAATTGCCGAAAAAACAAGAGCTTACCGTGGTTAGCTCTTATACCCATGCAGTTACAGTGGCAGAAGAACCGATTCTGATTGGGGAGAGAATCAACCCCACCGGCAAAAAAAGACTCAAAGAGGCATTGCGAAACAGCGATGACACCTATCTCCTTAAGGAAGGACAAAGACAGGCAGAAGCAGGGGTTAAGATTCTGGATGTCAATGTGGGATTGCCAGAGATCGATGAAAGAGCGGTCATGGAGCGGGTGATTCCTGCGTTGCAGGCGGTGACAGACCTGCCTCTGCAGATTGACTCATCAGATGCAAAGGTACTGGAGAGTGCCATGCGGATTTACAACGGCAAGCCACTGATTAACTCGGTAGACGGAAAGGCTGAGAGTATGGATGCCGTCTTTCCTCTGATTGCCAAATACGGCGGTGCAGTGATTGCCCTTACCATGGACGAAACCGGAATTCCCGAAACCGCAGAGGGCAGAGTCGCGATTGCACAAAAAATCATAAAACGCGCAGCAGAGTTTGGGATTGAGAAAAAGGATATCATTGTCGACCCGCTCTGCTTGACGGTATCATCTGACAGTCAAAGTGCCAAGGTGACGCTAGAGGCAGTGCGTTGCCTAAAGGAGCTGGGCATAAAAACCAGTCTGGGAGTTTCTAATATTTCCTTTGGTCTCCCCGAACGGGAGAAGATGAACGCTGTCTTTTTTGCGCAGGCGCTAAGCCAGGGACTCAGTTGTGCAATTATGAACCCATTTTCTCAGCGGATGATGGATGTGTATTATTCTCATCGGGCGCTTTCGGGGCTGGATACGGGTTGTCTGGATTATATCAACTATGCAGACAGTCAAAAAGAGATTCCGGCGGCAGCACCACTTAAAACAGAGAAGGATGGGCTGAAGGCGGCAGTAATTGCGGGCATTTCTCAAGAGGCAGAAGTGCTGGCGACAGAATTATTAAAAACCGAGGCGCCGCTTGCTATTATTGATGACCAGATTATTCCTGCCCTCAATGAGATGGGGCGTGCGTTTGAAGAAAAACGGGCGTATCTGCCACAGCTGTTAATGAGTGCAGAGGCAGCAACGGCGGCGTTTGAAAAAATTAAGGAACAGCTTCCCACGGCAGCCGTTAACCAAGAAAAAGCAGTCATCCTGGCAACCGTCAAAGGCGATATTCACGACATCGGAAAGAACATTGTAAAGGTTCTGTTAGAGAGCTACGGCTTTTTTGTCTATGATTTGGGCAAGGATGTTGAGCCGGAGGCGGTTTGTGACAAGGTCAAAGAAACCGGCTGTAAGCTGGTGGGGCTCAGTGCCTTGATGACAACGACCGTTCCTGCCATGGAAGAAACGGTTGCAAGGCTTCACGCTGAGGATAGCAGCTGTTGTGTCATGGTCGGCGGTGCGGTGCTGAATCAGGAGTATGCAGATATGATTCATGCCGATAGTTACAGCGCAGACGCCATGGGGGCGGTACGCTTTGTAAAGGAGTTTTATAAGTAAAAAATTCTCCCATTTGGGAGAATTTTTTTATGCAGACATACAGTGTTCTGCCATAATTTTTAATTTTTGTCCCGGATAGATGGTGTCGCAATCCAGATTGTTCAGGTGTTTGATTGCCTCCACCGTAGTGTGATAACGCTTGGCGATATTCCAAAGGCTATCCCCTTTTTGCACAAAGTAAAGAACCATACAGGGATAGGTAGCGTTCTCCTCCGGCAGAACTTCAACCATCTCCTCCACCAGACAGACCGTACCGGTTTTCAAAGATTTCACAGTCAGAGAAAGAATCAGCCGAAGCTCCAGGCTATCCTCACCGCTGAGTGTGTAACTTGCATGGTTTACCGATACCCGAGCATCACAGGCGGTATGTTCCCCTGCCTCAGGGACAGAAAAGCTGTGAGAAAATTCTGAAACATGCCGAAAAGCAGAGATTGGCATAGATGCATCCTGGGACAGATACAAGATCCATGTACGAACCGTACCATGGACGGTAACCTGACCGTTTTCCGCAGTAATGCGGTCAATTTTCGCCTGAGAGTTCAGGTCACAGACCTGACCGAGCTTTGGAAGCATCGGGGGCAGTTGTGCCTGATCTTTTACAGTAAGCTCTGCGGTGTTGGCAGAAAGCAGTTGCTCCAATGGTTGCTCACGGGTAACAACAGAAAGATTGTCGGATAGAGAATAGGCGTCACATATAGCGTCGATATCCTTGGTTTCGCTGGCACGAAGCAGTGCTCCAAGCACCAGTTCAACCCCCAGATTTCGAGCTTCGCCGTTGGTGTCCTCCCGAATTTCATAATACATATCGTTAAGAGCAAACTCAATCTCGCCGTCCATGTCCTCGTGCATACCCTCAGCATCCAGAATTTCGGTAAAGGGGATAGTGTGCTCCATCACCTGCAACGATTCCTCCTGATCATCACTGAGATAGAGGGTGCATAAACGAACCTGCCCCTTGGCAACTGCCTTGTTTTCCATCATAGTAAGCTCCAGAGGAATGGGGGAGGCGGTAATCTTTAATATTTCGCCAATGGTCGGCTTGCCCGAAGGCATCTCCAGTTGTTCCCGCAGAATAATCTGACATTCGCTACTGTCGGTATTGCAAATCAGCCGCAGATGTTCCCGGTTGAGTGCAATTCCGGTTTCGTCCTCTGTCCCAATGGGGATAGAAAGATTCAGGGGCTTAGAAACCTTAATGCCGATTCCCAAAAAACAGCGCAAATTCAACTTTCGACTATTTATCATTGCCGAATCAAAATTCTCCGGCTCTGCCTGAGCATACACCTGCATCTCCGGTGTAGCGCCGCGGCAATCCATACTGTGGCTAAACTCCCGGGTGGCAGAGATGCTCCGAATGGTTCCGGTGTTGTCTCCGTCGGGAAGATAGAGAACCGTCATCTTTACTATGCCCTGAAGTGTCACCTTGTCTTGCTGTACATGCTTTTGGGTAATGGTTGCATTGCCGCTGACCTCCATCACCTTGCGAATGTCCGGTTTGACATCCGGGACAATGACATCGCATTCCACCATGGTTTGGTTATACTTTTGGCATACGACCTCTGTGGTGCGAACCTCTTCCTTAATTAGATTCATTGTCATAAAATTACCCCATTTCTTCTCGGTATCTATTCTCTTATGGAATATATATGAAGAAATGGGGATTCTTATTACAGATTTTCTTTCATGCTTAAATATAGGTCATAGATTTCCCGGCGGGGTTGCTTAAGCTCCTCGGCAACCTGCTTGGTCAGCTCCTTGGCTCGCAGACCCTCCTTGGCATATTTGCAAATCAGCTCTTTGGCAGAGGGCAGAGAAGAAAGCTCCTGATGGGCAGAAGTTTCCGTATCCGCGCCGGATAGAAGGATGACAAACTCGCCTTTGGGAGGAGTTTCTTCATAATAATTAAGAGCATCGCTTAATGTGGTTCGGCGGTACTCCTCATATCGCTTGGTAAGCTCCCGTGCAAGCACCACAGAACGGTTGCCAAACACCTCCAGCATATCCTTTAAGGTGGCGCGCAGTTTGTGAGGCGCTTCGTAGAAAATCAGGGTACGCGGATCGTTTTTTAAGGATAGAAGATGAGTCAACCTGTTTTTCCGATTCACAGTCAAAAATCCTTCAAAAGCAAACCTCCCGCTGGAAAGTCCTGATGCCACCAAAGCTGTAGCAAAGGCGCAGGGGCCAGGCAGCGCTTCCACCGCAATGCCCTCTTTGATACACAGCCGAACCAGATCCTCGCCCGGATCAGAGATGCCGGGCATACCCGCATCCGAAATGACTGCAATGGATTGCCCTTCCTTTAATTTTCCAATGAGATAGTGTCCCTTTTCCCGTTTGTTATGTTCATAGTAACTGGTAATGGGAACCTTAATGTCAAAATGATTAAGCAGCTTCATACTTACACGGGTGTCCTCGGCTGCAATCAGGTCTACCGATTTTAAGCACTCAAGTGTCCGCAAAGTAATATCTCCCAGATTTCCAATCGGGGTTGGACACAAGTAAAGTTTTCCGCTCATTCTATCTCCTGCCTTTCTCGTCCGTAAATGCGGTCAATTTCCTCCGAATAAACACCAACAGAGCGGTATATATATAATGGAGGATCTAAAAACAATTTGGGTTTTCCACCTCGTACCGCCTCGAGTAAAATCATGGTGGCGGTCTTGTCGGGATAAGGGTGCACAAACCGCAGCCGCTTGGGTTCTAATCCATATTGCCGCATCAAACAAATCAGCTCAACCAGGCGTTCCGGTCGATGAATCATACATAGCTTTCCTAAAGGCTCTAATATAATAGAAGAAACTCGTACCACATCTTCCAGAGTGCAAAGAATTTCATGCCGGGCAAGGGCGGTAGGGTCGGTTTGATTGGTGAGTCCTCCCCCGACTTCCTTGTAGGGAGGATTACAAGTAATATATTGGAAGGAACTCCTGCCAAGATATTCCGGGGCATCCTTCAAATCCCCCGTTTTTATCTGAATTTTGGACTCTAATCGGTTCAGAAGAACCGAGCGGTTTGCCATTTCGGCAACCGGCGGTTGAATCTCCAGCCCAACCAGGGATTCTGCCTTGCTTTTTTGGCTGAGAAGCAGTGGGATAATCCCGTTTCCGCAGCATAAATCCAGCACGCGGCTGCCCTTTTTTATATTCTTTGCAGCATAGTCCGCAAGCAGAACTGCATCAACACCAAAACAGAACCAATCCGGATTTTGAATCAGTCTAAGTCCGTTCAGCTGCAGGTCATCAATTCGTTCCTCGGGACGAACCAAAGTGGCTTCCATATTTATCCATCCTCTCGCTTTTTTGTGTAAAAACAAGGCGCAGTTGTGCAAAATGCACAACAGAAAAAACAAACTAAATTCTCGTAAGGGCCTTTTTGCCAAAACCCTTGTAATTTAAGAAAAAACTAGCAACATCAACAAAAGGGCAACTGCTTTGTAACAGTTTTGTAACATAACAAAAATAGTATCGCTATCAGTATACCAGATAATTTTGTATTGCACAATAACCAAAAATGCTTACATATTTTCCCAATTGATGCAAAAACAAAAGAAAACAAGAGAAATCAAGAGCATTTTCGTTAAGAATTGCAAATAATCAAGAATTAAATTTTCTCACCCAAAAAAATAAATGCTCACGCGATTTTAAAAATTTGACGAATTTAAAAATCCGTTTTATAATGACGGTGTAGTAAAGCGTTCCAGAATTTTCCAATTTCTTGGAAAAGCTGGTCAAAAATTATTACGAGGTGATTGAATGTTAAAGAAACTGAGAGGATGGACTTCCGCTTTAGCAAGACGAAATGCGGCTGTGATTGTAACGGCAGCGCTTCTGGTGACCACCTGTTGTAATTTTGCTTATGCAACAGAAAATGTGGTTACCATTGCTGAGACGGGCAGTGTTCCGGTGCAGGTTGCCACTGCGGACACCACCGTTGGGAAGATTCTTTCCAAACAGGGAATTGTTCTTCATGAGGGCGACGAACTGAATTATGCGTTGACAGATACCGTTCGGGAAGATACGGTTATTCAGATTTATCGCGCGATAGATGTTACGGTTGCTTTCATGGGTGAAACCAAGGAATACCGCACCGCGAAAACTACGGTTGGTGGGGTCCTTCAGGAGTTAGGCATTGAGATTGGCGAGGGAGATAAAGTAACGCCGTCTCTTGACACACCTCTTCAGGAGGGAATTTCGATTCAGGTTGTTTGCTATGACAGCCACGAAGTAACCGTCCAGGAGGAGATTGCCTATACCACACAAGAAATTTTAAACAACGATTTGGCACCGGGTGAGCGTGTGGTGATTCAGCCGGGACACAAGGGTGTAATTGAGTATGTATATAATATTCAATACAAAGACGGCGTTGAGGTCTCCAGAGAGCTGGTGCGCCAGAACAAGCTGTCCGACCCGATAGAAGAAATCGTAGAGTATTGTCCGGATAGTGTTTGGGAGCTTGGCGTTGTGCCGGCGACTCGACCGGTCAACTATACCAGAGTAGAAACCTTTACGGCAACAGCGTATGATGCATCTCCTGCAGACAATGGCATTTGGGCAGGAAAAACCTCTACCGGCATGCCGCTGGTATACGGTGTGGTTGCGGTTGACCCCAGAGTAATTCCGTACGGGACCAAGATGTATATTGAGTCGGCTGACGGCCAGTATAAGTACGGCTATGCCATTGCCGGTGACTGCGGCGGTGCGATTAAGGGGAAAAAGGTAGACTTGTTCTTCCCCAGCAGAAGCACCTGCTATCAGTTTGGCAGACGGGCGGTTAATATCTACTTCCTTGTCTAAAAGAAACCCGCAGAGCATTGGTTCTGCGTGTTTTTGTATATAATCAGTTGCGGGAAACCGCAA
>JAZOWR010000430.1:0-5542 GCA_045659345.1 Ructibacterium sp. | reverse complement strand
CCGCTTGGCCTCCGACTTAATCCGGATCAGCGCCGGACAGAATTTTGACTTTCAGACCCCCAAGACTTTCCATCTTTGATTTCCTTCTCAATGAGCCACTTAACCCATGACGTGTCGTTGTCCGGGACTCTCAAAATAAAGGATTTCTCAGAATCCGGATAGAACACTCTGACAGTCATTCGGCACGGTACGATAGTGTAATCATAACTGAACTCGGCTTTGACGGCCTCTGAGAGTTTCATAGCTTTAATAAGGGCGTGAGTCTTACCTTCTAGCCGCTTTTTGCCTTTGAATAGACGTTTGCTCTTCAAAATTTTTCCCGTAAGATACTTGTCAAAGCAGTAATCTTTCTCTTTGACTGTTTCCGGACAAGCCTGATACCTGTTTTCCGGATCAGTGCCGACTTCTACAAGAACGGTTCCGAAGGTGAAAAGAACAAATACAGTCACCGGCAAAACCCTGTAGACAAAAGTCTCACCTGTTTCAGTGAGTCCATCACCGATGTTGTCTCTAAGTATTCCGATGATGACCGCCAGTATTCCAATAAAACTCAGAACCGTAAAGGCAAGACCTATTCCTGTCAAAACCGTTAAAATCAACCGAAAATCCCCTGTTTGCCTCTCTCGTTCTTCCGGCGTTCTTCCTGAAGGTTATTCTCCCACTCCCATGACATCTGTGATTTCAAGTCCTGAACCTCTTTTTCGAGGGCTTCAACTCTTGAACCGGACAAGGCGTTTGTTAATACAGACATCACTGAGAGTTCCTTTTTATTTAACTTCTCATGAAGTTCAAAATTCTCCCTCTCAAGAATCCGGTTTTCTTTCTGAAGCTCGTTGTTCTTCTTCTCTAGTTTATAGTAAGACTCGTTAATACTCTTAATCTTGCCCTTGAGCCTTTCTATCTCGGCTAAGGCTTCTCCGAGAGTTGTTATGCCAGTACCGTTAGTCTCCTTGCTGCGGTCTCGGAAAACCCGGAACGAAACCTGATTATCGTTTGTTACTTTGACAATAACGGTATCATCTTCACTTACAATGATGTCAGCGATGTTTTTGCCGTCTTTCTCACCCCATTTGTAAGTAACGACTCTTGCATCAAGGAACTCTCCGAAAATAATCAGGGCATTCTTATAGTCATCGGCTTCTCCGATACACCCGGAGGGTGTGTTGTTACCGTCAACACGCAGAGTAACTCGTTCTGCAAATCCCTTACCTAAAGTATGTTCAAGTGCTTCTTTTACAGTGATGTTCAGCGACTGACCCATGAATCCTCCTTGTTTCTGATTTCGTAAATGATCATAGCAGTACACAATCCTTCGTCATCAAAAGTGTACTTCAAATCAATGATGACATTCTCAGTGTACGGATTACAGTCAAAAAGAAATTTCTCAATCTCAACTTCGATTTCTCCCAGAGTTTCAGCCACAAAAGCCTTAACATGCCTTGCTGTGTTCATAGCATCCCTCAAATTTCAAGCTCGTAACCCGGCCACAGACATCTGCCGTCGTCGTCAGTGTCGTAATATGACGAAAGACTGTCCCTGACTTCTCTGTCCATTATGTTCCGGAACTCAGTCTCGGCATCACTGTAGTCCCACGCAAAGTATTCATCGCCTGTTTCAGAGTCTGTAATCCTGATGTAGTCGCAACTGTCGGATCTCAGACATTCAGCCCACTCCCGAACCGTTTCCATCATAGCCCCTTAACCCAGAAAACAATGGAGTTTCCGGTGTGAGACACGGCGTATATCTCTTTGTCCAAATACTCCTCCGGACACTTATCAAGACCGTCCCGCCATGGTACCCTAATCCGTTTTACGCCGCTTTTGAACTCAAGAAACGGCGTATAGACCCTGAATGAGTTTAAGAATTCCTTAACAGTCATGACGACTCACCTCGGTTCGCTGTAATCTTCAATGTCCCAAAATCCGGGATTCTCAATATACCTCTCAAGCCGGTACCTTTGTTCTTCAGTCTTAGTGTAGTCTTATAACGCAATAATCGCTTTTTGCAAGCCTTCTGCCATCGTGAACTCTATAACACTCCGTTGTTTTAAGTTCAGAAGAAACTCCGATGGGATCTTAGAAAGGTTGTTAGCAAAGGCTAACACTTTTCCAATGTAAATCTCAACGTTAAACTCTAAGAGTTCAGGATATTTGTCTAACAGGTCTTCAAACGTTTCGTCGAGTTTTATAACTAAAGCTCCATATTCAGAAGCAGTTATACCGGTTACTTTTCGTGTTTTAACTTTATCTAAAGTCTCTTTAGGAAGGTCAGAAGGAAATCCTGAAAAGATAAGTTCAGATGTAAGATCCCAGTAGACTGACACTCTATTCTCTGTATTAAGATTGAAAAGGTCTTCAAAAGTCATTTTAATGTTACCTCTAAAATATCATAATTGCAAACTATCTAGGAAGTATCTTGAAACCTCTCCGCCAAGAACATATGAGAAATCCATATTTCATGACTCACCTCGGTTCGCTGTAATCTTCAATGTCCCAGATACCAGATTCTTCAAGGAACCTCTCAAGCCGGTAGCCGACAATCTCAGTCTCCGTAACAAACCCTCCGTCCATAAACATCCACTGCCATATCTGCATTATGTCAACATGGAAGGCAGCCTCGACGACGGTTTCGCTTGAAGCCTCTTGGTTTTCAAGAAAGTACCTAAAGCCCTTTTTGACATCTTCGGGCGGAATTTCGGGGTTTACACCCTTGATTCTCACTATTCTGTAGTTCATAATTTCAAGCCCTCAGTAACGGACACATGGAATATTTGCCTAACGGATAGACAATTTCAGTATCGCAGTATTCGGAAACCTTCTTGCTGATGCGGCACTTGACCGTCTCTCCTCTGCGTTCTTTCAGAGTTACAGTGCAGTTCGTGCGAGACACAACAATGTAAGTCCATACACAGTCGTGCTGGCACGGAGACCGCATCGAGTAAATCTTGTTGACTTCAAACTTTTTCATGTCCTTTCTCCTTAAATTCCGTATGCTGCATTCCATGCGAGAGCGTTTGCAAAACCTTTGTCTGCGGTTATCAGGTATCTGACGCCGTCATCAAGACCGTATTCGGGGATGCCGGGCAGAACCTCTTTTCCGTTGCAGAGGCTGAACTGTAAGACCGCAGCTTCGGCTGCCTTGACACAGATTTCGTTGCCAATCGGCTTGCTACCCCAGACATCCAAGGTTCCGGTTACGTACGCAGCAGCAAGGCATTCAAGAGCTTTGCTTACCTTTGACTCCCTGAACTCCGGGAACTTATCCTCAATGAACTTGCGGATTTCGCCGGCGGTGATTTCTTTGTTCATGATCTTTTCTCCTCTATCTCAACCTTACACCCTTCATTATAGCCGATTTCAAAACCGGCTGTCAACAATTTTTGGAAGTTAAACTCAAAATTCCAGTACTATTGCAGGATCGCCGTTTACCTCAGTAACGCCGGCAACGTTCCACTTGTGCTTGGCGAATTCGGCAAGGGTCTTAATCGTTCCGGAACCGTCGTTGGTGATGACAATCCTGCGGCATCCGAACAGTCTCAGAGTATTGCAGAACTCCCGAACCTCGTAAGTCCAGATGTCATTGAAATCCTCTACAAGAACTCCGTCTACGCCCTTTTCCTCGGCGGCAAATGCAGCCCGGGCAGCCTTGAGTTCAGGAACAGAGGCGTTAATCTTGAGGTTGGAAACGTTTTCCCAGCACCGAGACCACTCAGGGGAACCTACACCGGCAGTGTTCTTGGCATTTTCAAGCTGCTCTTCATAAACCTTTTTAAAAGTCCGGTATTCGTTTTCCCGTGCTTTGATGCTCTTAAGGAAATCTTCTCTTGATTCGTACATGTCTTTTCTCTCCGTTTCAGCGGGGCTTCTGCCCCTCAATCACATTACATGCCTATTATAGCCGATTTCAAAATCGGCTGTCAACAATTTTTGAGGGTTTAACTCAAAAATTCTCCGACGAGCTTTTCAGCAAGTTCCGGGGCCAGTCTGAGAGTGTAGCTCTCGCCGTCAAAGGCAACGCTGACCCTTTCGTCAAGGTCGCCATCGAAGTCTCCCGATACCATAGCAAGAGGAGAGATGTGAGTGTATGCGCTGACAACCCTCTCAAATGCCTTTTCAAAGGCTTTGTCCACCTTGCGAGAACCGGAGATGTACTCTCTGAGTTCTTTCTCGCCGAGACCGGGAGCAAGTTCCGAAACGATGACTCCAAGGGTATTCGGTCTGAGCGCCTTGCCCTCTGCATCGGCTCTTTTCCACGCATTAAAGAAGTTAAAGGCTTCATCGCAGATGTAGTCCATTTCGCCTTCGTCGGGGATTGCCTCGGCTACATTCCTCAGCGCGGCATCAAAATCATCCGCAACAAAGACCGCTCTGGCGATATAATCACCTGCGGTCTTGGAAACTCTGCCTTCAAGGGATTTAATGACTGCTGCCTTATCCATTTCGTTTCTCCTCTTTGCTCTGTCGTTCTCAACGTTACATGGCTATTGTAGCATTATGGACTTTCGGAGTCAAGCATTTTTGAAAATTAAAGTTCAAAAATTTCCGTGTTGCTTCGGAGACCTGTTTCGGAGTATAATCAGGCTTGCATGGTATTTGAAAAATCCGGCAGTTCTGAAAGGATTAAAATCTGTTACAGAGATCTTAAAAACCTGTTAACGTCTGCTAACAAAAGTTAGACTTTTTGATATTTTAAAGTGAGACTTTTCAGATGGTTTAAACCATTATTGTATAAGGCTTTGAGGTGTGTTTAGCAGTTGGGATTTTGAAGTGATTTTCATGTATAGAGATCTTAAAAACCTATTAGCGTCTGCTAACAAAAGTTATACTTTAAGGTATTTTTAAGTGATACTTTTTGACGGGTTCTGAACGATGGATTACTGAACATAGCTTACGCTCTGTCATAAAGGATAGTTGTTCCCGCAAAACCCTGATTTTTAACCGATGTAAATATCTCTAAAAGAGGTTTCAAAATGATTTTAAGCACTTGTTTCTACATAAACAACACAGGATGGTTCAAAGGACAGTTTGAACTGTCAAGGTGCTTATTTAATCAGGCCAGATACTTCTTTAGGGATCATTACGACAAGAACAAGTCTATTGTGAATCAAACTGACCTCGAAAAGGTATTAAGGGCTCAGGATACAAAACTGAATTACTACAGAAAACTCTGCAAGGCTAAACTTGGTCAAACAATTGTAATCAGCCTATATAAGAATTACTCCAGTTTCTTTAATGCAATTAAGGAGTTTAAAGTTCATCCGGAAAAGTTCAACGGAGAATCTAAAGCGCCTAAATACAAAGAAAATCCAAATATGCTGTATTTTGATTATCAGTCAGCTAAAATAAAACGTGTGTTTAAAATACTAAATAAAGATGTAAAAATCCATATTCCTTATAATATATTTGAAAAATACAAGGATAATTTAAAGAATTTCAAGACTATTAACTTTATTCCGAAATTCAATAAAATCAAAGTCTGCATTTCTTATGAAACTGAAGAATTAAACTCTGATTTAGATCAGAATCAGTATTTAGGGATTGAT
>JAZOWR010000429.1:0-2051 GCA_045659345.1 Ructibacterium sp. | reverse complement strand
AAACAGGTGGGATAAAAATTTTAGGAGGGTATCATGGAAGAATATAACAGCAAGGACGCTTATTTCTACACACAGGAGCATTGTACGATATACGGACATGGGGTATGGCATTACCTTATAGATTGCCAAATCGGTCACATTCACATAGTTGAATATGAGGGCAAAGGGATGCTGATATTCCGCAAGTACTTTGAAGCAAATGACACGGCTACAAAGTATTTCCAGAGCATCTGCCGGAAACTGTTGGCAGGAAATATGTTATAAACAGACAGGAGGGTATCATGCAAGCATACGGAATCGGTTATTCAATCAGAGGAAAAAAGGACAAGGACGGCAATCTCTTCTACTATGACAGGATTGTAGAAGCAAAGGACACGGCATCAGCCAAGCGGAAACTAGGCAAGTTGCACGGCTACAAGGACGGCAGACAGGTCATCATTCATTCCTGTTACACTATCGGATATTTCTAAAACAAAGGACTAGGTCAAAAGCCTAGTCCTTTTTTTATGCCTTTATTCAAGGATTAATTCGTCATCGTCAAAGTCAAGGTCTAAATCATCATCGCTCGGCTGCTTTTGCTCTTCCACTTCCTCAAAATCCGCATCAATGATTTTCTGCTTCTGGGTATCGACTATCTGCAAATTCTTGGCTTCTTCGATCAATTGATCCGCTGTGAAGTGTACAGTAACCTCTGTTTGCCGTGGCTTTGCGTCCTCGTTTAGATAGTTGAAATTGTTCCTAGCAAGGAATATCCCTGTGATTTTATCCATTGTCCCGGCTTCCATAGCGGACACATGGACGCTGTTAAGAAAAGCCCATTCCTGTTGCAGGAAGTCTGCTATCCCGGCATCCGACACCCAATTCACTTGATGCTCTCGCCACTTGGAAAGAAGGTGTCGGTTGATACCGAAAGCCAAGGCTAGACCTTCCCAAGTCGGCTTCTGGCAGAACTTCTCGCAGATGTTGTAGTACGCTTCTGTGCGAAGTTCTGCAAGCTTCAATGGGTCTTTATCGTGCCGTTCTATAGGTGTTCGCCCTATCTGACGGACTTCCCGGTTAGCCTGGATGATAACCTTTTCTACCTCTGATTTGTCCGGCTTCTTGGTTGTTGTTCTTGTTCTTGTTGTAGTTGCCATAATCTTTACCTTTTATATGATTGGCAAAAGTCTATTGCTTCTTGCAAGCTATAGCCCTCTTTCCTATATTTTTGGTGAAATCGCTTATAGTTAATTCCAAGTTCCCGGCACAATTCCGCCATTGTACATCTTTTGCCGTGGTATGCTACATATACATTCGTCCTAGTATTATTAGCTTGCTCGTGGATGGTTGCCCATCTGCAATTTTGTGGTGTATAGTCTCCGTTATTATCAATGCGGTCTATGGTTAAGTCTTCACGATAGCCATTATTGTTTGCCCATTCAAAGAATTTTGTCTTATCGTTTAGCCATTCTTCGCACATTTTAATTCCTCTTTTGCCATACATATGATACTTAACAGACGTTTCCTTGTAGCATCTCGCTTTCATTGTTCTATATATATTATCTAATCTTGTATGTGAAAGCCCATGTATGTAATGGTTTTTGTTTCCGAAGGGGCTTGCCATGCTTCATGCCCCCCTTTTAGTTGAACGGCAACGTACCATCATTAAGGTCATCCGGCACGTTGACGAATCCGCTCTGCTCTGCTTCTGTTTTCGGTTTCTGTTCCGGCTTGGATTCCTGCGATGATCCGCAGAGGTCTAATTTATCCACTATCACATCCGTGGTATAGACCTTTGTTCCGTCCTGTTTCTGGTATGAGCCAGTTTGGATGTGACCTGTTACACCGACCTGTGAGCCTTGCTGACAGTACTTCTCGATGATGTCAGCGGTCTTCTTGAATGCCACGCAGCTGATGTAATCCGCTTCATCCTTCTTGATCCGATTGATTGCGAGGGTGAATCTCGCAATGGTCATCGGCTCTTCTCCCTGTGTTACCCGGATGTCCGGGTTTTTCGTCAGTCTTCCTATTCCGCAAAATATATTCATTATCTACCTCTTTCATTATATCAC
>JAZOWR010000428.1:0-5529 GCA_045659345.1 Ructibacterium sp. | reverse complement strand
CGGAAAATCATAAACCGGTGCAGAAGTAAACCTAGCCTGTCCGTAATTGCCGTAATATCCGTATTGTCCTCTGTAAGCCGGTCTTTGAGGGGCTTGTGTTGGGACAGCGCTTCATCCTTTCTATAATTTTTCAATCACCCGCAGCTTTGCACTATGGGCACGGTTGTTATCATCCAGTTCCTGCTCACCTGCAACAACAGGCTTTTTGGTAATTAATTTTACCTTTGGCTGTTTCCCGCATACACAGACAGGAAAATCCTTTGGGCACTCACACCCTTTGGCAAGATCTGCAAATGTATTTTTCACAATTCTATCTTCCAGCGAATGAAAGGTTATGATCGCCAGACGCCCTTGCGGGTTTAGGACCTCAACAAAGTCCCGAATGGCGGTTTCCAATCCATCAAGCTCGCTGTTTACCTCAATGCGAATCGCCTGAAAGGTTCGTTTTGCCGGATGCTTGTCCGCAAACCGCTTAGACGGCGGAAACGCACCCTTGATAATCTCGGATAGTTCGGTGGTGGTTGTAATCGGTGCTTTGCTGCGTTTTTCTGCAATCGCTGCAGCAATCCGCCTTGCATACCGTTCTTCGCCGTAGCGAAAAATAATATCCGTCAACTTTTCTTCGCTGTATGTATTTACCACCGTCCAGGCATCCAAGACCGCTTCCCGATCCATCCGCATGTCCAGCCGCGCCGTCTGATGGTAACTGAATCCCCGTTCCGCATCATCCAGTTGCGGAGAGGAAACCCCCAAGTCTAAAATCGCACCGTTAATCCCCGAAACACCAAGTTCTGTAAGCACGGACTTAATTTCAAAAAAGTTGCGGTGCACCAGTTCTTTTTGACAAGAAAAAGGGCTCAGCCTTTCTCCCGCAGCCTTAAGCGCAGTCGTGTCTCTGTCAATGCCAATCAGCATTCCTCCCTCTGACAACGACCCGCAAACCAATGCACTGTGCCCGCCGCCGCCCAGAGTTCCATCGACATAAACGCCGTCCGGAAAAACATTTAAATAATCAACACTTTCCTGAAGCAAAACCGATATGTGATGAAAAGTCATGTTCTGCCTCCTAGATTCCCAGTTCCTCCATGATTTCCGCAATGGCATCTGCGTCAAACTCAGGCTGGTTCATATAAGTTTCCCACTTCTCACGATCCCAGATTTCCACTTTATCAGAGACTCCGATAACCACAATTTCATTGGTAAGCCCTGCATATTCCCGAATCTGGGGCGGAATTAACACACGCCCCTGTCCATCAATGCTCCGCTCCTCTGCGCCACTGAAGAAAAATCTCTCCAGACCTCTGCGCTTGCTGGAGGGAACGGTATGCAGCTCTGCCTGAAAACGCTCCCATTCTGCTTTGGGATAGATGCTGACGCAACGCTCCAGTCCCTTGGACACGACGAACGATTCGCCCAAATCCAAACGGAATTTGGCAGGCACATTGACTCTGCCTTTGCTATCTAAGTTTTGATAATACTCACCCATGAGCATCGCCGTCGCCTCCTCTCTCACCATTTTGGGAAACAGGGTTCAAAATTGTACCACATCAATACACCTTACACCACTTTGAACCACTTTCCTATATTCTAATCTATTTTTGGTAAGATTGCAAGTGTTTTTTCAAAAAAAATTTAAGTTTTTTTTACAAATTGTTTCAGAAATATTTCCCAATTGTGTTTTTTATACAAAAAAGCCCCACAGATGTCCTCCGCAGAGCTTTTTTCAAAAGAGGAAGGGGGACGGTTCTCCGTCCCCCTTAAAAAACACAGGTTTAGCGTTGGTCCTTTTTATATCTTTTTATTATAATGAAAGAGAGTCCCACTATCACTGTGACACAGGCAAGAATTTGGGAAACCCTGAGGTTGCCTATGTAGAGAGAGTCTGCTCTCAGACCCTCAATCCAGACTCTCCCAAGTCCGTACCATGCAAGGTAAGAACAAAACAACTCTCCCTCAAATTCCCGTATGCGTTTGTATAGCAACAGCACTCCAATCCCTACCGCATTCCACAGAGATTCATACAGAAAAGCAGGGTGCACGCCCGAAGCAAGCAGAATTCCGTTCCGCTCCACGGTCATTGCCCAGGGCAACGCACACGCACCGCCAAAGGCTTCCCCGTTGACAAAGTTCCCCCAGCGGCCAATGCTTTGTCCAATCAAAAGTCCTACCGCCAGGATATCCAACACCTTGCCAATTGAAATTTTCTTTATTCTGCAGTATCCAAGCACCACGGCACAGATGCCAATAATTCCTCCATAGATGGCAAGTCCTCCGCTGCGGATATCCAGAACAGAGAGCAGATCATCTTTGTACATCTCCCAACTGAATATCACATAATACGCTCTGGCACACAGGATTGCCACCGGCACGGCAATCAGGATCATATTGAGCAGATCGTCACTGCTCAATTCCACCCGTTTTGCCTCCCGCATGCCATACACCACAGCAAGGCAAAGGCCCACAGCAATCAAAAGTCCGTACCAATAAATCGGCATACCAAACACGGTGAATGCCGCACGGTTGACGGTAAAGGAAAGTCCTAAACGGGGAAAGGAAATTTGATTTATCATAGGTTTCTACCTCCTAAACAGGATTGACCACCGAAAGCACACAGTTGTCGGTTGCAAAATGTTCCCGCAGGCGGTCATTGACCTCAGCATCCGTCAATTGGTTTAACGCCTCTTTCATTTGAAGCGGATGATACTCGGAGAAAATCTGGCGGATAAAGGCGTTACCCATTCGCTCCACACTATTGAACAGGCGAATATTGCGGGAAACCAAGGTTTTTCTTGCTCGCGCCAAAGCTTCCTCGCTGATGCCATTTACCATCAATCCATCCAGATACTCCCTCACCTTAGCATACACCGCCTCGGGGTCGCGGGATTCTCCGCCTACCAGCGTAAATCCATAGCTTTTGGAAATATCGGTCTCTGCATCAAAGGAGCTGTCAATCAATCCGGACTCGTAGAGTTCATGATATAAGTCACTGCATTTACCAAAGACAGCATCCAAAATCAACTCTGTTGCAAGCTCCTTCTTAAGTCTTCCCTCTGCATCAAGCTCCATATGGTTATCCTTAAATCCAATACGGAACAAGGGCTGAGAAACCACTAGATTTTGCGTGATTCTCTCCCTAACCCGCTCCTTGGGTTCTGTGACCGTTTCTCTGGGAATCTGACCCAAATTCCGTTTGGCATCAATATGCTTATCCACATACTTCATTGCCTCGTTCATATCCACATCACCCACCAGAACCAAAACCATATTTGCAGGGTTATAAAAAGTATGGTAGCAACGATACAACAGTTCCGGCGTAATTTCTGCAATACTCTCTACCGTTCCGGCAATGTCAATCTTGACCGGATTGCGATGGAACAATGCTGACAAAGTGTTAAAAAACACCCGCCATTCAGGATCATCTTCATACATCTTAATTTCCTGCCCGATAATACCCTGTTCCTTGGCAACATTCTCCTTGGTAAAATGGGGGTGGTTAACAAAATCCAGTAAAATATCCAGGTTTTCATAGAACTTGTCTGTGCAAGAAAAGAGGTACGCAGTCATGTCAAAGCTGGTGAAAGCATTACTGCTGGCGCCGGTCAAGGCAAAACGCTGAAAGGCATCTCCGCCGTCCTCTTCTTCAAACATTTTGTGTTCCAGATAATGCGCAATGCCGTCAGGAACATGCGTCATCTCATCTTCCCCCGGAACCTGAAACGCAGAATCTATGGAGCCATATTCAGTTCCATAAATGGCATAGTATTTTTGGAATCCCTGTTTGGGGAACACATAAACCCGAAGCCCGCTCTCATGAACCGCTGAGAGCATTTCTTCGTTCAATTGTTCGTCATAATAGCGGTTGATTTCCATTTCTACGCCTCCCCTTTTAGGAAGTAAACAGTGTCCACCGTCACCTGCTTCATTACCGCCTGAACCTCAGCAATGGTGACCTGATTGAGGCAGTCAATCAATGCTTCCGGACTCTGGTTCTGTCCCAGAATCCCCTGACTGAGGTAATAGTCCTCTAAAGTACGCATACTGTCGTTCATAGCAGTCAGTCCGTTGGCAAGATACTTCTTTGCCGCCGCCAGTTCGCCTTCGGTAAACTCACCCTGTTTCATAGCATCCAACTGTGCCATGATTTCATCATACGCTTTTTGAAAGTTCTTGGTTTCAATGCCGGAACTAATCATCATGACACTTTTGAGTCTATCGGTGCGGCAGGCGGCATAATAGGCAAGGCTCAGTTTTTCACGAACATTGTTAAAGAGTTTAGAGAATGGACTTCCCCCAAAAATACAACTGCCAAGCATTAAAGCATAATATTCCTTTGAAGTCGGCTTTACACCGCAACGGAGTCCAATGGCAAGTTTACTCTGGGCAACCGGAATTTTTTCCACAATCTCTTGCGCCTTTTCACGCACGGGAACTGCCGGCTCGGTTTTCACCACAGATGCCTGTCTGGGTTTGAGTTCAGGGGTTAAAATCCCACAAATTGTATGGATGCTTTCCTCACTCAAAGTACCGCCTACAAAGATATCTGCCTTGGCGTTCGCCAGCACATCCTGATAGAACGCATAGAGATTCTGGGGCGTAATTTCCTCCAAATCCTCGGTGTATCCCGCCTCAAACATACCATAGCCGTCAGTGCCGAACATGGCCTCACGACACTTAACATCAGCATATTCTTTTTTATCGTTAATCAATCCTAAAATTGCATTTTTTAGATTGGTCTTTTCGCTCTCTACATACTCCGGCAAAAATCCGCCATCCTTTAGGAGCGGACGGAATACCAGTTCCCGCAAGAACTCTGCCGCCTTTGTGGTCAGGTTTTCTCCGATATAAGCATCTGCTACATACTCAATCGTGAAATAAAGAACTTCTCCATCACCTTTCTGGCGGATACCGCCCCCGCAGGAGGCACTATAAAGGTCAGCAAGATGACGGGTCAATAGTTTAAACTCGGGATACTTCTCGGTTCCCCGTTTCAATACCGAGGGAAGCAACGCCGCCTTGGTCACTGTTTCCCGCTTGAGGGGAATATGAAAAAAGATGCTGAGGGTGTTGGTTTTAAATTTAGAATTCTCTATCATTCTTAAATCCACACCGTCACAAATTCTTTTGCTCTGCATAGGATTTCGCTCCTTTTTTTCAATCTTTGTTTAGTATACCATATTGTGGTAATAAAATGCAAGTGTACTAAAAAGCGAAGCTGCAATGATGCAACTTCGCTTTTACTATCCCGATCAGCCCGGAGGCCACTGGAGATTTCTGCCTGCCAACAAATGAAAGTGCAGATGTCCTACCGTTTGGCCTCCATCCTCACCACAGTTGTTGACAATGCGATACCCTTGTTCGCTGAATCCTTGGTCTTTGGCAATCTTTGCGGCTACCGCAAAGATGTGTCCAACCACCGATGCGTTTTCCTCATTCAATTCATTGGCAGAGGAAATATGGGTCTTGGGAATCAAAATAATATGCACCGGAGCCTGGGGCTCAATATCCAGAAAAGCATAAACCAATTCATCC
>JAZOWR010000427.1:0-3331 GCA_045659345.1 Ructibacterium sp. | reverse complement strand
GATAACTGGATTTAACCGTTTTAATCCACTCCTTCAGTTCTGCCTCGGATTTGTCAAACAGAATAGGAATCGCCTTTGAAATGTTATCCTTTACCCACTTAGGCGTGGTGCTCTTGGCAAGTTCGAGTCCCATTATCTTGGTCTTAGGGTTTTCATCGGGGAATCTTACGCCTTCGTCCTCTCTTATTCTGGCGTAGTACTTTTTCTTGGCGCAGTTGATCATAACGTCGCAGATGACTTCAACTTTAGCCCCCATTCTTGAAGGGTCTTGGCAGTTGAACCTGTTTACTATTGTCTGTATAGACTCGTCAATAACTGGCTGAACTATCTTATCGGCCACTTTGCCGCAGAAGTCGGTAAGTTCCTGTATGCCGGCATCGGGGTGACTCTGAATGTATTTGTTAACAAAGGGTTCAACGGTGTAGTACACAGAATTATGCAAAAGGATATCATTTCCGAAAAAATTATGATTATCCTCTGTTTCAATGTCGTAAACCGTTTCCTCCTGAATACCGAGGTCTTCGATTTCAAAATCAGATGTTTCCAGAATTTCCATGTTTGTCCTCGTTTTCAATTACCAGAAGTTTATCATTTTCCTGAATTTCAAAAGGCTTAACCTTAATAATATCATTGCCGCGCTTTATCATTAAGGAATGGTCATTTGTTATAATAACTTCCTTTCCGTTGCATTTGATTTTAAACATTCTTTTCTTCACTGTATGCTTCATAGCGTATTTTACAGGCTTGTACTCCGGATGCCCGGCAAATGCATTATATGACAATGATTTGATGCCGCTGACTTTTCTGATAAACTTTCCCGGTCTGTACTCAGTTTCTTCGGTTCCCGCATTATACAGATCTTCTATTGTCATAGGCCCTTTATCGGTGCTTATGACCGTAGATGCGACCGTACTGTCCGTATCGGAGTATAGCCAGTAGTTTTTATCCCAGGGCAAAAGTTCCTGCAGCTTTTTCTCCAGCATAATAGCGGTTTGCTTTATGAAAAACCTGCCGTTTGCGGTTATTCCGGCTGCGTAGTTTTTATTATACAGAGAAAAATGCGGCTCTCCGGTGGCTCCGTACAAGGCATTGATCAGAATCTTTTTGGTCATCTGCTCCGTATTATATCGGTCTGCCCCGTCATGAGCCATCACAATAAATTTCCGCAAATCATCGATTGTCAGGGATTTGAGGTCATCTTCGGTGTACTTTAACGGATCTTTCAGTTCATGAGATTCCGAGCCGGAGGCGGAGTTTTCATTGATGATTTTCTCCGCATTGACGTATGCCTGTTCATATTTGAACATGGTTTTCTTATCCAGTTTTCTGCCATCGTAGATCTGGTTGGTCAGCTTGGGTATAATGCCCGTGGAATCCTTACTGTAGCACACACCGTTTGCCGTAAGGGAGAAGTTGTACTTCCTGAGCAGCGGAGTGACTTCGTTCCATTGTTCCTCGGTAAGATTAAGAAGTTCATCATCCGTTTTATTCTTGAAGTACCTGTCTATAACGGCTTTGAGGTCTCCCGGCATCTTGTCATCCGAAATCATGGTCTCCGGAGACATGCCGAATCCGGCAATGCTGTACTGCGGGTACATGGAGTTAACATCAAAGTTCATTACCCACTTGTGCCTGCCTCTCACGGGATCATGCACATACGCGCCTTCAAAGGAACTGTGCTCGTGATCCTCCTTTTTGGGCATAGCCAGACCATCATAAAACGCAACGTTGCTGATATACTGCGACCACGGCTTTACGGTGCTCAGAACGTCATTATGCAAAACACCCATTGTTTTTGCTATGTTGACGGTGATATTAGTAAAGTTTAGCTTATCATCAATCTTTTTCAGCAGAACCACATCCCGAACGCCGTAATATACGAACTGGAAGTTGATGTCTTTCAGCAGATTCTTTTCGTTTTCGGCGTATTCCGGAGATGAAGGATCTAAAGATTTCCGTCTGATGAATCCCTGCCGTATAGACTCCCGGATTCTTTCCTGAAACGGTTCGTCCTGAATGGTGTACTTCTCGCCGGTATAGAAGGAGTCAAAGGTAGGAAATTCATCGTGTTCCACCTTGTTGCAGTGAACTTCGATTTCGGCTATGGAATCCAAAGAGTAAGACGGGCGGGGTTTCAGAACGTACTTTTTGTAAACTGCCATCATATCGAGGTAGTAATGTCCCGGAGCCGTGAGCTTATAGGACTTCTGATGCGTTTTCAGATTTTCCGTGTAATCCACTCTTACAGTGCCGTAGTTAGAGAGACCGCTGGGATCAAGACCGAGCTTTTTAAGACGATAGTACAGATAAGGAAAGTCAAAGCCTTCGCCGTTCCATGCGTAGATGATAAGCGGATTCATGACTTTAAAAATCTTGAGGAAATTCTGCATCAGAACAAGTTCGCTGTCGCATTTGATGTACTTTACAGGATATTCCAGCGTGTAATCAGGTTCCTCATGCCATTCCCTTAACCCCAAAACAATGATCTGCTTCGTTTTGGAATCCAGCATCTGAATAAGGGTTATAGTCTCCGGAACGTTGACGGGATCAGGAGGAGGATTCAGAGCTCTTGTTTCGATGTCAAGATATATCGTGCGAGGCTCAAGGTTGTAGCTGCCGTCCCGCCAGTATGAATCCCGGATGTTCTTGTAAACGGGCGTTGTTACGCCGTAGTTTCCCTTGGCATGTTTGGAGTTTCCTTCCATTCTGGTCAGGGTTGCGCTCTGGTCGGTGATAAGATGATATTTTCCCTTGGGGTCGGGGATAAAGTATTCGTACTGAGAGGGAATTTCAAAGCATTCGGACTTTCCGGATGCGGTAAGACAGCGTTCGTAGTATCTGTAATTCTCGAACCACGATGATTCAAACAGCTTCAATTCAGGTCTCCTGAACAAAAAAGCTGACCGCTTTGACCACCAAAACGGCCAGCAAAGGCTATAACAACGAGGAGTCGTATGCAGTGTGAGGGCTATTTTAGCAGACTTTCAGAGGTTGTCAACAGAATTGTAAGGGGAAATCTCAAATTTTTCAAAAAGGGCTTTCATGGGCTTGGTGAGCTTTCCGGACTTCGGGTATTCCAGAGGCTTTTTGCCGGGATTCTCCTTTTCATAAGCCTTTTTGAGCTTGTTGAAGTTTCTTTTTGAAATGTCGGGTTCTCTGGGAACCTCGGTCGGGTGAACAAGAGGGTATTTTGACTGTCTGTAATACGCTATGAGGTTTTCAAGCCATTGAATGCGTTCTTCGTCGGTTCTGGCCTGAATATAACGGTTCATGGCATTAAAGCATTTTCCCTCGGCGGGATTGCAGAAGTTGCATAAAACCCCCCTTATGA
>JAZOWR010000426.1:0-2842 GCA_045659345.1 Ructibacterium sp. | reverse complement strand
TTTGAAAAAGCAAAAGAACTGGGAGATTTGATTTCTCACAGTGATGTAAAGGCAAGAGCTGATGAGGCAAACAAGGCACTGTCTGCCGATACCGAGGCAGTAGATTTAATTAGCGGTTACAATGACAAGCGCCAGGAAAAGATGGAGGAGTTTGCCGACAGACAACCCACCGCAGAGGAAGCGCAAGAAATCAATGAGTTTTTGCAAAATGAATTTAACAAAATAGCAGAAAATGCTACCATTCGGGAATATATCGAGGCAAACCGTGCTTTTGAGAGTGTATTGAGTCAGATGGACCAAATTATCAAAAACGCCATTTCCGGCGGACATGGTTGTAGCGGCTCCTGTAGTGAATGTGGAGGCTGTAATTCGAAGTAGTAATGAAAACCGTTGGCTTATATGCCTACGGTTTTCTTTCCAAAAAGTGAAACGGAGGAACGAGCGTGCGGACCGCAGATGTTGACAAGGAAAAACTGACCCCAATGATGTTGCAGTATTTTCAGGTTAAAGATGAATATCAGGACAGTATCCTAATGTATCGTCTGGGAGACTTTTATGAAATGTTCTTTGATGATGCCTTGGTGGCATCTAAAGTACTGGACATTGCCTTAACCGGACGGAACTGCGGGATGGAAGAGCGTGCGCCTATGTGCGGCGTTCCTTTTCATGCTGCAGATACCTATGTGGCTCGTCTGGTCGCAGCAGGATATTCTGTAGCCATCTGCGAGCAGGCAGAGGACCCTGCAACAGCCAAAGGGATTGTCAAGCGAGAAGTCGTTCGGGTAGTAACGCCCGGAACCATTATGGATGCTGCGGCGTTGGATGCAGAGCGAAACAACTACATCTGCTCTATCTCGGTGGGAGAAGCGGGGGCAGGTGTTGCTTTTGTGGATATTACCACCGGGGAATGTTCTGCCTATGAACTTACCGGTGAGGATGTGATAACCGGAATCTTAAATGAAGTCAGCAAATTTCTCCCAATTGAGGTTTTGATGAATCTCAGGGGTTATGAGAATACCAATCTTATGCATATGATTCAGGATAAAACGAGAGGGGTTATCCGGAATTATTATGACTGGGCATACGAGAAGACCCAAGCGGAACATAAGACACGCTTACAGTTTGGAGAGGAAGAGTTCTTCAGACTCAGTGAAAAACCGAATTGTGTTTCTGCCATTGGCGCATTGCTGCTTTATCTGGAAGAAACCCAGAAGACCGAGCTGACCAATTTAAAGACTATTGAAACAAACAACGATGAGGGTAAAATGCAGATGGACATGTATACCCTAAGAAACCTGGAAATTTTGGAAACGATGCGTGACCGGAGCACCAGGGGGACTTTGCTTCATGTCCTAAACCGAACCCGAACCCCGATGGGATCACGGCTGATGCGTAAATGGCTGACGGCACCGCTTTTGAATTGTGCCATGATTCAAAACCGGCATGTTGCTGTGGATGAGTTGCGAAAAGAACCGATTTTGCGGGCAGAATTAACCGAATGCTTAAACCGGATTGCGGATATGGAGCGTTTGATTAACCGTGTGGTTTATCGGACAGCAGGCTGTGGGGATTTGACTGCACTCAAGCTCTCGCTTCGGCAACTTCCGGGGATTGCCGAGGTGCTTAAGAAAATGCGATCCGGACTGCTTGGCCGATGCCTGAGGGATATGGATTTGCTGGAGGATATCTGTGACTTGATTGTGGGGACAATTGATCCCAATGCTCCGGCGACCTTGCGAAACGGTGGTTTGATTTTAAAAGGCGCCAATGCAGAGCTCGATCGTGTGCGCGACCTTGCAGAAAACGGCCAAAAGGTTCTTGGTCAGATGGTAGAACAGGAGAAAGAAAAGACCGGAATTAAGACCATGAAGCTGGGCTATAATAAGGTGTTTGGTTATTATATCGAGGTTAGCAAGCTCTATGCCGATAAGGTTCCTGAATATTTTATTAGAAAACAAACCTTGACAAACGGAGAGCGGTATATCACTCCGGAACTGAAAGAAGTGGAAGAGGCGGTGCTGGATGCAAGCACCCGTCTCATTGATATGGAATACGAACTCTTCTGTCAGGTGCGTGACCGGGTCGGTCAGGCTTTGGATCGTGTGAAGCGGACGGCAGAAGCAGTTGCACAGGTTGATGTACTCTGTGCCTTAGCACATGTGGCAGAGAAGAACGGTTATACCATGCCTGTTATGAACATGGGCGACCGTATTGTGATTAAGAATGGACGGCATCCCGTGGTAGAGAGTTTCAATAGGGATACCCCGTTTATCTCCAATGATGTAACATTGGATAACGGGGAAAACCAAATTGCATTGATTACCGGGCCTAATATGGCGGGTAAGTCTACCTATATGCGACAGACTGCACTGATTGTGCTTATGGCACAAATCGGTAGCTTTGTCCCTGCTTCTGAGGCAGAAATCGGGATTGTGGATAAGATTTTTACCCGTGTTGGAGCGTCAGATGACCTCGCATCGGGTCAGAGTACCTTTATGGTTGAGATGAACGAGGTGGCATATATTTTAGAGCATGCCACCGAAAAGAGTTTGATTATTTTAGATGAAATCGGGCGTGGTACCAGCACCTTTGATGGATTAGGAATTGCATGGGCGGTGGTAGAACATATTGCCGATTCCCAAAAATGCGGCGCAAAGACCATGTTTGCTACCCACTATCACGAACTGACCGAGCTGGAAGATGTTATTCCTAATGTGAAAAACTATTCAATTGCGGTGAAAAAACGGGGAGATAGTATCAGTTTTCTCCGCAAAATCATTCGTGGCGGTGCAGACCGAAGTTATGGTGTGGATGTAGCAATTCTTGCGGGTGTGAAAAGGTC
>JAZOWR010000425.1:0-1406 GCA_045659345.1 Ructibacterium sp. | reverse complement strand
CGTGTACCAAATAAAATTCTTAGGTTTCATGCTGCACCCCCTTATAGCTGCTTGACCATACAGGGGGTAACGCCCATTACATTATGGTGGTGGCTAAATCCGTGGTTCTCATACCATAGTATTTCCTGTTCTATGGGTATTTGCCCATCTTCGCAGAACGGTTCAGCTCCGCAGTAGGAAACAACTTTTTTGGCTTTTTGCGCTGCTGCATAATCCAATACTTTTGTTAGCAGCACTTCTTCCAGTCCCTTGCCCCTAAAATCACGCAGCACAAACAAATCCCGTATGTATATGCCGCCGTTTGTAAAGCTACAGCCTACATGGGCTACAACCTTATCTCCGTTCCGTATCTGTACCTCGTATGTATTGGAAGTTTCAATTTCTTTCAACTTTACCCCTCCCTGGTTTTTTGTTTCTTCTACAGTTAATATAGAAGATATAAAATGCCGCTTTTGGCTCGTCTATACTATCTTGGGGCAAAGTTCGCTTTCATAAACTTAATAGTGCAGCAGAAAAGGGTTGCCTTGCGGCAAGACCATTATTTGGCTATTGTCATTTCCAAAGGTTCTATATCTACAATTAAATCTTTCTCTGTCAACGGTTGGATAAGATGTATGTTCTGAAGGTGCTTGCAGCGTGATAAGACCGTGTATAATTGACCTGCGGCAAAGTACCCAGGTACAACATTGATTTCGTCCAGGGTCATACCCTCACTTTTGTTAGCTGTTATAGCATACGCCAGGACAACGGGAAGCTGCTCATAAACAACCCCATCCTGTAATTTGAAACGCATTGCTGCAATAGTAACTTCTCCGCCGTTATCAAATTTGACCTGGATGTTATTGGGACGAATTTTAATGATATATCCCATGCTGCCATTTTTGAATTTGTCAGTATTGCAAACCGTCATAATCCGCATACCGACAGCTAAACGCAACTGTTTGGGACACGGCAGCTCTGCTTCTTTTGGTGTGCCATCTGTAATAATGGCATCAAAACTAACCAGCTCGTCGGGATAGAATCTATCTTCAGCTTGCTTATTGTAATAGTCAACCAACTTGTTTGTGGGACAAATATATATCGGGTTAAAGCTGTACGAAGAATTAGCGTTTTTATTAAACCAATCTATAGCAGACAGCTTTCCATTTTTGATTTCATTTAGCTTTTGCATAAATTCGGGTTCCCGTTGCCGATGGATATACTTTAATACGATTTTACGAAAATTCATCTGTTCCCATAGTTCAGACTGAAAAGCATATACCCCTTTGGCTTCGGGATAGTAGAATTTGATTGCATCCATATCTTCGTCCGTTGTGACAGGTTGGATTTGTCCGAAGTCACCCACTACGATGACTTGGATGTGCTTATCTGTTTGCTGTTCTATGAACCGAATAGTCTTCATGACC
>JAZOWR010000424.1:0-2102 GCA_045659345.1 Ructibacterium sp. | reverse complement strand
CCGAATTGAAGTCCTGTATCGAGAGATTCTTTGGACTAATCCAAGACGAATACAAGAAGCACCTTAATGGAAAGGGTGTTATTGAACCCGACTACCAGGAACGGGGCGCACATGACTACCGCAAGGATGCCTGTCTGACTTTGCGTGAATTTGAGCAGATAATCCTACATTGCATCGTTTATTATAACAGCTCCCGTGTGGTGGATTTCCCTTTTACGGAAGAAATGCTTGCCGATGGAGTGAAAGCCAAAGCAAGCAGCATATTTGCCTGGGGCAAGAAACAGATGGGCGCAAACTTTATCACAGTTGCGCCGTCAAAGCTGATTCAAACATTGCTGCCCAGGACAACAGGAACATTCACCCGAAAAGGGCTGCGTGTTCACGGCCTACGGTATAAACATGATGATTATACCGAAGCGTTTTTGTCTGGGGGCGAAGTAACCGTTGCTTATAATCCAGAGGATGTAACGGAAATCTGGCTGCTGGATAATGGGCAGTATGTTCCCTTTACTTTGATTGAAAGCAGATTTAACGGCAAATCCCTGGCTGCTGTTCAGACGATGCAAACGGCAAGGAAGCAGACCGTAAATGCTGCTGCCGCTGAAAATTTGCAAGCGCAGATAAATCTTGCTGAGCATATCCAGGTCATTGCTTCCCAGGGCAGACAGACCGATGTTGGAATTAAGAATATCCGCAATACGAGAAAGAGAGAGCAAGCCAGAACCCACATGGATTTTGTAAAGGAGGGTACAAACTGTGGATAATATGAGTTTAGTTAAGAAGTTGCCGCCTATGTTGTCTGGCAGCGAATTGGAACGGGCATTGACCATTTTGCCCGAATATGACCCAACTATCGCAAATGAAAATGAAGCCATGCGGTTGATTGCGTTGACCGACATTTACAAGGTTTTTGTGCCTAATCAAATGTCCAGGGAAATTTACAGCAAATTGTATCTTGCGCTGCTGCGTTCTTTACAGAAGAAAGAGGGTAAATTACGGGTAAAGCAAGGCATAGCGAACTATCAAGCCATTATGCAGCAAGAGCATAGCGGCATTTTGGGAGGGTCAGACAGCTTTACTATTATTGGAGCAAGCGGCATTGGTAAATCAAGCAGCATTTCCCGTGCTGTACAGCTTCTTACCAAAGAACCCGTTATTGAAATAGACAAGCCATACGGAAAGATTCTCCCCTGTGTCCTGGTGCAATGTCCCTTTGATTCTTCTGTAAAAGGATTGCTGCTTGAGATAATCCGTGTGGTGGATGAAATGATGGGAAGCAGCTACTACCCAAAAGCCACAAGTGTTCACGCTACCACCGATATGCTGATTGGTACGGTGAGCCAGGTATGCTTGAATCATATTGGAATCTTGATTGTCGATGAAATCCAGAATGTTGCGATTTCCAAAAACGGGCGTAATTTATTGGGAGCATTGCTACAGCTCATTAACTGTTCTGGAATCAGCATTTGTATGGTTGGAACACCCGAATGTGCGGAATTCTTCACCCAGGCAATGCAACTTGCAAGGCGTTCCTTGGGTTTGCAGTATGAATCTATGGAATACGGAGCTGAATTTGAGCAGCTATGTCAAACCCTGTTCCAGTATCAATATGTAAAGAACCCTGCCGAGTTGGATGCCGCTACTATCCGTTGGTTATATGAGCATAGCAACGGAAATGTATCTTCCGTTGTAACGCTGCTGCATGATGCCCAGGAGCTTGCTATTTTGGAGGGCAGCGAAGTTCTGAGCCTGGAAACCTTAAATGCTGCATACAAAAGCAGAATGAAAATGCTTCATTCTTATATTGCACCATCCAAAAAACCGCAAACATCCAGGCAGAAGAAATCCGCTTTCGTCCCCTGTGCTGACCAGGAGAAACAAGAAGTTGTTTCCATTTCTATTGCAGCGTTGGTGCAGCAAGCAAAGAACGAGGGCAGGGCTGTAACGGACTTTCTGAAATCCTATATCACCGTGGAGGAAGTCGGAATATGATAGCTTTCTTTCCAGAACCATATCCCGACGAGCTGGCGTATTCCCTGTTCGCACGGTATCATGTTCATTCTGGGAATATGACCTTCAGCGGAACGGCAAAGGATTTGTTT
>JAZOWR010000423.1:0-2431 GCA_045659345.1 Ructibacterium sp. | reverse complement strand
GTTGCCCTACGGGAAAAGTATCCCTGCATTCCACTTACTCTTGAAAGAATGGCATGTAATTTATGATCCAATCTTGTTCCTATGTAATATGCATTTTCTTTTTTGGTAACACCGTTTCCGTAAAAAATCTCATTTTCAATGTGCATTTCACTAAGATAGTCCGAAAACTCACTTACAATTCTTCCGGTGCTTCCATATTCACAAACAGCATTAATCTGCACTACCTTCATAAATAATCTCCCCAAAATCTTCCTTAAGCATCATTTGCATGACTTCCTTTTGATGATTCCGTTTACCACACTCCCATGCTTTTTCCCCATACTCACAAATCAGAGCAGGATTTTCAATCAGTTCTTTCAACTTTTCTTCCAACTCTTGTTCAGTCGTTGCCGTGATAGCCGCATCATTTTTGATTAAATAGTCCATGGATGCCACTTCTTTAGGTCCCACAGCCAAAATACACTTTGCCTGATGAAAATAATCGACCAACTTGGTTGAAAATGATTGCCGAACCAGCAACTTATTTTTTAAATCCATTGCCTCTGCATGAATAAGCAAATCGGCATCCTTTTGTATTTCTGCCACTTCCTCCGCCGAAACACTTCCCATTAACAAAGAGGATTGCCCCTTTTGCAAGGCGGCTCTCATTTTTCTTGTAATGATTCTTCCGGTGTAAATTTTCAGCTGTGCTTTAAGCTCGTCTTGATTCACCTTTTCTAACGCATTGACAATGTAGGCAAGAGACTTCCAGCGATTAATTGCAATATTACCGGTAAAGACTAATCTCAAGGGTGTATGATACTTTTTTAGGTCCTGATTTTGTTCCAAAAAGGCATTTGATTTTGTAAGAATTTTACATTCTCGTTGAAATGCCTTTTCATAATCGTTTTTTTGTACATCAGAAATAACATACATAACATCTGCCTGCTCTGCTACCTTTTTCATCACTCTGCGATTGGGCAAGTGATTAAACCACTTTAGCGGCGAAAAAATCAGTCCCTTCAGGGAGTAATTATTATCCCATGCATAAACAACCAGCTTTGCATCGGTAAGGGAACGAATGTGCAGAATCATACGATTAAGAAAAGACATATCCGACAAGAATGTAAAAATCACATCCGGTTGAAAGTCCTCAACAAAATCCTTTAATTCCTTTGACCGCCATCTGCCAAGCTTCCAAACCAGTTTTTGTGCCAAAAAGAAGATGGACCATCGATGGCCTTGTATAAACTGAATTAATTTTTTCTCTTTAGCAATAACCGTCTTTTCCTCCGCTGAATTTGCCTGCACCCGCATGCCCGCCGGACCTCTACCAAGCAGATTTTTAATCAGCATTTTCTCAGTAATACAAAAGTTTTGGGAAATACTCGCATCCGATTCCCCTGCTCTTAAAAACACACTGGCAAACTCTATGTTCTCCATACCGGAAAAGACATTTAAAAATGTATTGCCGGAACTGTTCTCCTTTTGTACCGATGCCAGCGAAACAAAAAGTACTCGCACTCAACTCCACCTCTTTGATTACCGAAGTTCTAAAATCTCTCTTAATTCTTCTTTTACGCTTTCTGCCAAAAACGCCTGCGCCTTTGCCCTATTGTATTCTCCCATCTGCTGTCTTAACCCAGCATCTTGATATAATAGTTCTATCTTCTTTGCCAAGGCATCTGCATCATGGGCATCCACCAAAAATCCACCTTTTTCCTCGTCAATTAAGTCCTTGTGCCCCCGATTATAGGCTCCAATTACCGGTTTTGCACAAAGCATACCCTCAATGAGATTAAGTCCTAACCCCTCACGGATGCTCATACTTATCACAAGGTCACTCATTTTCACAAACCGTTCTAAGTCTACACGGTATCCTACCAATTTCACACGGTCTTCTAAATTGGGTTCCTGAATCATGTTTCTAAGATTCTGTTCATTGGGTCCATTGCCAGCTAATACCGCTTTTATATTGGAATAAGGCAACTTTGCCATTGCAGAAATCAATTCTTTTTGATTTTTGTTTTGATTGAGTTCTCCGGTACAGAGAAGCATAAAATCTTCATTGGCAAATCCCAGTTCTTCTCTTAAAGGTTCTTGCAGTGCTTCTGCGTTGTATCGGTTACCATCTGCACCAACACCGTGAATATGATAAACATTTGTACGGAAGTGTTTTCTTGCACGCTGATAATCCTCTTCATTGATGGTAATTAGTTTATCGGTCCATCTGGCAAAAAACCATTCAATAGGATAATAAATCAGCCAATGTAGCAACGATGCACCTTTATAAAAATGAAATCCATGTGCGGTATAGACTACCTTAGACCCTTCTTTACACAACCTTCTTGCAGCAAGACGGGTAACAACTCCTCCCACTGGCGTGTTACAATGAATCAGTTGATAACCATTTTCTTGTATCAGTCGTTTCAGTTGCTTATACGCCTTGATA
>JAZOWR010000422.1:0-7023 GCA_045659345.1 Ructibacterium sp. | reverse complement strand
GTTTTGACCGTTGGTATTGTAACCAAACCCTTTTTCTTTGAGGGAAAAACCCGTGCAGCAAATAGCCAGGGTGGTATTAAAAATCTGATGAATGCAGTGGATACCCTGGTGGTAATCCCCAATGACAAATTGTTAGAGATTGCAGAAAAGCGTACCACTATGCTGGAATCCTTCCAGATGGCAGATGAGATTTTGCGTCAAGGCGTTCAGGGTATTACTGACCTGATTTCCCGTCCCGGTTTGATCAGTCTGGACTTTGCGGATATCAAGACTATTATGAAGGACGCTGGTTTTGCACACATGGGTATTGGTAACGCAACCGGAGAAACCCGTGCAGAAGAAGCTGCAAAGAAGGCAATACATAGTCCGATTTTAGAAACCAGCATTGAGGGGGCAACCGGGGTTATTTTGAATGTCACCGGCGGTCCTGATATGGGTATTCTGGAAGTCAAGGAAGCGGCTGAACTGGTAGAAGAAGCAGCGGATAAGGATGCAAACATCATTATTGGTGCAATTATTGATGAGAACATGGGTGATGAGATACAGGTTACTGTAATTGCAACCGGTTTTAAGGGCAATGTTCCAACCGAACAGAAGGAAGAAACCCCTTTTGACAGTTTTCTGAGCCGATTTGCAAATGGCGGCAACATGAAAACCGGCGGTGCAACTGCATCCCCCAGTGTTTCACGACCGATAGAAAAGGTTCCCTCCTCTACCAACCTGTTTAGTAAGTTTGGCGAGGATGACGGTATTGATGTGCCGGTGTTCTTGCGTAACAGAAACAACTAGGAGAAATAAAAAAGGCGCCTAAAGTGAAGTTATCCATACGACAAAGACTCAATCTGTGTCTGCCGTTATGGTGTTCTTCACAAAGGGTGCCTTTTGTTGTTATAAAGCAAAAGTTGTGTAATGGTGATATGCACTCTAAAAGCTTCTAACTTTTGGGGTGGATATCATTTGCAATTTTTTCCCGCATTCTCAGCAGCAATTTTTTTTCGATTCGTGATACCTGTACCTGTGAGATGCCCAGAACCCTGGCAACCTGGACTTGGGTTTTTTGCTTAAAGTATCGCATTGCAATAATGCGTTGTTCCCGTTCATCAAATTCGGCGAGTACCTGTCTGAGCGCCAGACGGTTGGTGATTTCAGCTTCGTAATCAACGCCGTTTTCCAGTTTGTCGAGCAGAGGGACACCTTCGTTGGTGCCATTGTCAACGGTGGCATATATAGACTCGGGCCTTGTGGCTGCATCAAGTGCTACAGCAAGTTCAGAAGGCGTAATCTCCAACCGGTCGGCAATTTCCTTAAGACTCGGTTCTGTTCCGTTTTGTGCGGTCAATGCCTCACGAATTTTCATTGCCTTGGCAGCGGTCTCCTTTAAATTTCGGCTGACCTTGATGATTCCGTCATCGCGTAAAAATCGCTTGATTTCTCCCATAATCATAGGGACCGCATAGGTGGAAAACTTGACGCCAAAGGACAGGTCAAATTTCTGCACAGCTTTTAACAGACCGATACAGCCGACTTGAAACAGATCTTCCATCTCATGTCCCCGTCCTGCAAAACGGCGGACTACACTATGTACCAAGCCGGTATTTTGTGTAATCAAATCCTCTTGTGCCTGTCTGTCGCCTTTGGATGCAAGGATCAAGAGATCCTCGTTTGTTTTCATGGTGTCAGGCATATGCATCCATCCCAACCCGCTTCGTCATAGTGACGGTAGTGCCTTCTCCTACTACAGAATCCACCTGCAAGGTGTCCATAAAACTTTCCATGACAGTAAAGCCCATTCCGCTGCGGTCTTCATCATCGGTCCCTGAGTAGAGAGGCTGCATGGCAAGCTCGATATCATCAATGCCTCTGCCTGTATCCTTAATAATAATGGTAATCTCATTGTTTGACAGTTGGCAAATAACCTCTACAGTTCCTTTTGTGCCTGCATAACCGTGAATAATGGCATTGGTAACCGCCTCTGAAACGGCGGTTTTGATGTCTGCAAGTTCGTCTAGTGTCAGATCCAGTTGTGTAGCAAATACTCCCACAGCGGCACGGGCGAATGCTTCATTCAGGCTCTTGGAGGGAAACTCCAATTTCATATAGTTTTCCATCTTCATCCTCCTTTCTTAACCGCATTCCACGATTTTCTTTAGTCCGCTCAGTTCCAGGATTTTGTCTACCTGCGGTTGAGGGCGTACAATCATGGTTTTACCGCCCAGAGCTTTGATTTGTTTATATCTGCCAATAATTACTCCGATACCGGAGCTGTCCATAAAGGTGACCTTTCCAAAATCCAGAATAAGGTTTTTGGCATGGGAGCGCCTAAGCTCCCGGTCGATATCTGTGCGTAGGTCGGATGCACAGCTTTGGTCAATTTCACCCTCCGGCTTTACCACCAGGGTATTGCCGATAGATTCTATACGAATGTTCATAATTACCTCCTTTGACTAACTTGTTTTTTTATCGTATCATAAAAAAAGTATTTCCCAATTATTTCCATACAAGAACTTTTGGCAAAGAATTGCATAATAACGGAAAAAGAGGTAAAATAGGACAAGCAAAGGAGGCGTTAGCATGCGTTGGTTGAAGCATAGTATAGGCAATTTATTCTTTCCGCCCAAATGCGTCTTTTGCGGGGCGATGCTTCCGTTTGAAACCGAGCCGGAGCGAGCGGTTTGTCATTTGTGTGAGGATAAGCTGTCCTACGCCATCTCTCTTCCCAAATGCAAAGGCTGTGGCAAACCGGTAGAGGAAAATGATGTCTATTGTGATATTTGCAGAAAATCCGGCAAACGGGCGATACGAAAAATGGTTGCGCCATATCTGTATCAAAAACAGGTGAAGCGAAGTATACTTCGGTTTAAACGAGAGGCGTTTCGCGGTTATGCAAAAGTATATGCCAGACATATGCAAGCGGTGTTGGAATATGAGTGTCCGGGTAAGGTGTTTGATGTGGTTGTTTCAGCACCGCCAAGAATCCGGCGATTGCGCAAGGAACATTATGACCAGGCAGAATGGCTGGCACGGACTCTGGCAAAGCGTATGGGAGTTCCCTATGGAGCCAATGTATTAAAGCAAAAGGAAAAGCGAAGGAAACAGAGCAGCCTTTCTTTAAAGGAACGATGGCAAAATGCAGAAGGGAATATCTGCGTCAAAAAGCCGGAAAAGGTGGAAAACCAGACGGTTCTTTTGGTGGATGATGTTTGTACCACCGGTGCAACCCTGTATTACTGTGCCACGGCCTTGAAAGAAGCCGGCGCAAAGGCGGTATACTGCGCAACTGCCGCAGTGGTTGCAAGAAATTAAGTTGCAAAATTTTAATAATAATGATACTATGTAAATAATAGTTGTAACTATGTAGAGAAGATACTGCAAAAGATTTTCGGTTGGCATAGAAAGGACATAAGTATGTATTTAATTGTTGGATTAGGGAATCCCGGACGGGAGTATGTAGGCACAAGGCATAACATAGGCTTTGAGGCGGTGGATGCCATCTGTGCTAAGTATGACATCAAACTGAATAAAGAGAAATTTCGTGCTGTCTATGGCGAGGGCAGAATCGGCGGTGAAAAGGTTTTGGTTATCAAACCTCAGACCTACATGAACCTGAGCGGAGAATCTGTGCGGGAGTTTCGGGACTGGTTTAAGATGGAGCAAGAAAATATTATTGTGATTTATGATGATATTTCCTTGCCGGTAGGCAAACTCAGGATTCGGGAAAAAGGGAGCGCCGGCGGTCATAACGGAATTAAAAATATTATTTATCAATTGGGAACGGATGTGTTCCCCCGCATTAAGATTGGAGTCGGTGCACCGGAACATCCGGATTATGATGTCAAAGACTATGTGCTTGGAAGATTTTCCAAAGAGGAGACTGAGGTGTTAGTCAAAACGGTGATTCAGGCAGCAGCAGCGGTAGAGGAAATGATTCTTCACGATCCCCAATCTGCCATGAATCGATACAATGGGTGAAGCAGATGGATATGTACCTGAAAATGCTTGACGAACTTGCAGAGTTTGAAGAGCTTGTCAAGGATTTAAAGAACAAAAAAACGCCAATCCATGTATTGGGTGTGTCAGACTCGGTCAGGGCACACCTGATTTCTTGTGTTGCAAAAAAACTGGAAACCGGTGCGCTGGTGGTGACCGCAGACAGCCAATCGGCGCGTTGTTTATATGAGGATTTGCGGTTCTTTTTTGGAGAAAAGGCTTGCATTTATCCGGAATCCGACCTGCTTTTTTATGATGTAGAGGCAAAGGGGCAGGATGTAACCAGACAGCGGCTTCAGGTGCTTCGCAGACTGGCAGAGGGCGAGCAAGGCTGCTGCGTAGTAACTACACCGCAGGCGCTTGCGGGGGTGACGGCGCCGGTATCTGCCTATCGGGAGCATGGAATCTGCCTGGAGGAAGGGAAAGACGCAGAATTAGCGGCTCTTGCACAAACCCTGACCTTTTTAGGTTACCGTCGAGAGGATATGGTGGAAGGCCCCGGTCAGTTTAGTATTCGGGGAGGGATTTTAGATATCTATCCCGCTGACGGGATGCCGGAGCATCCGGTGCGGATTGAATTTTTTGATACCGAGGTAGATTCCATCCGACTGTTTGATCCACAGACGCAGCGGGCAACCGAACGGCTGAGTCAAATTTCTGTTTACCCGGCACGGGAACTGCTTTTATCTGAAATGGACAAAAAGGCGTTGACAGAAAAACTGGAAACGATGGCAGAGAAATTGACCGATGCAACCGAACGGGAGCAGAAGCTCAAGGCAACCCTCTATCGAGATATTGAGCGTCTGAAACAGGGGCAGAGCTTTCCTTCTCTGGATAAATATATTCCCTATCTGTACGGCAAGCAATTGCCGACGCTTTTGGATTATCTGGGTGAAGAATTTACCGTATTTTGGGAGGAACCGGTACGCATTAGCGAAGCGGCGATGACTGCACAGAGCCGGGCTGAGGAAGAATTTTGTGATTTGGCAGAACGAGGTGTACTCTATGATGCCAAGGGAGGATATCAGCTCTCCTATCAAGCGATACGGAGTACGCTTTTAAAAAGAACCTTCATAGGAGTCAGCGGGATTTCTCACGGAACGCCGGACTTTAGGCCGGTTGCGACGCATAGCATTACCGCCCAGAGTCTAAACGGTTTTCAGGGAAAGTTGGAGTTTTTGTGTGACAGTCTTCGGTTCTACCAGAAAAATCTTTATTGCACCGTCATTCTGGCAGGGTCGGAGCACCGGGCACAAACGCTGCTTCGGCAGTTGGGGGACGAGGGAATTGTATGCTCCTATCAAGGGACGCTGACGCAATTGCCAAATCCCGGCGGGATCGTGATTACCAAAGGAAGTATCCGCCGTGGATTTGCGTATCCCCTGATTCGGATGGCGGTGATTGGTGACAGTGAAATCTTTGGAGAAAAAAAGAAGAAACGCCGCCGGTTCAAAGGCAAACCCGGGGATAAAATTTCTAACTTTACCGAACTCAATCCCGGGGATTATATTGTGCATCAAAATCATGGTATCGGTTTGTATACCGGAATCGAACAGCTTCATGTAGATGGAGTCAGAAAGGATTATCTGAAAATCCAGTACCGTGGTACGGATACCTTGTATGTGCCGACGGACCAACTTGATTTGGTCTTTAAGTATACAGCCAGAGATGGCGGCAGAATCAAATTAAATAAACTGGGCGGTGTAGAATGGAGCCGTACCAAAGACCGTGTCAAGGCGGCAGCGTCTGACATGGCAAAAAAACTGATTGCTCTGTACGCAGAGCGCACCAAGATTGCCGGCATCACCTTTTCTAAGGACACAGAATGGCAACGGGATTTTGAGGCAGCCTTTCCCTATGAGGAAACATCAGATCAAATGCAGAGTATTGCTGAGGTCAAGAGGGATATGGAACGCCCGCATCCTATGGACAGACTCCTCTGTGGAGATGTGGGCTACGGAAAGACAGAGGGTGCTATGCGTGCCGCATTCAAAGCGGTCATGAGCGGATATCAGGTGGCGTATCTGGTACCTACCACTATTCTGGCATCCCAGCACTATAATAGTTTTAAGCAACGGATGATGGCCTATCCCATTCGGGTAGAAATGCTATCTAGATTTACGCCGCCATCGGCACAAAAGGCGATTCTTAAGGGCCTGGAAACCGGCGAGGTGGATGTGGTAATCGGGACACATAAGCTGCTGGGAAAGACCGTACAATTTCACAAGCTGGGGCTTTTGGTTATTGATGAAGAACAGCGTTTTGGTGTAGCGCATAAAGAGAAATTAAAGGAGATTCGCAAGGAGGTAGATGTTCTCACCCTTTCGGCAACGCCCATTCCTCGAACCCTGCATATGAGTTTGAGTGGCATCCGGGATATGAGCGTGCTCAACGAGCCTCCCGGAGAACGGTATCCGGTTGCGACATATGTGCTAGAGTATGACGAAAATGCAGTGCGGGAGGCGATAGAGAGGGAGCTTTCCCGGGGTGGTCAGGTGTATTATCTCTACAATCGGGTCGAAGGCATTTACAAGGCAGCAAACCGGATTGCAGAGCTGATTCCGGAGGCAAGAGTTGCGGTTGCCCATGGGCAGATGCATGAAAAAGAGCTGGAAGAGGTTATGATGGCGGTTTCAGAAAACGAGGTGGATGTGTTGGTTTGCACCACCATTATTGAAACGGGTTTGGACATTGCCAATGTAAACACCATCATTATTGAGAATGCCGACAGGTTGGGGCTTGCCCAGCTGTATCAGCTGCGTGGACGGGTAGGGCGGTCTAACCGTCTGGCGTATGCCTACCTGACTTTTCGGAAGAATAAAATGCTCTCAGAGGAAGCAGAAAAACGACTGCTTGCGATTAAAGAATTCACCGAATTTGGGTCTGGTTTTAAAATTGCAATGCGGGATTTGGAAATTCGGGGCACAGGGAATCTGATCGGAGCAGAGCAGAGCGGACATTTAGAAAGCGTTGGTTATGAAATGTACTGCCGGCTTTTAGAAGAAGCGGTGCGGGAAGAGCAGGGGCAAGAGAGGG
>JAZOWR010000421.1:0-4594 GCA_045659345.1 Ructibacterium sp. | reverse complement strand
TACCAAATCACTATAAAAATTTGTTACTTTTTACAAAAACCGCGAAAGGAGTTCCGATATGAAACCAAAATTCTGGCTATTTCTGTTCGGTGGTATTTTGCTCCTTTCTGTGGGATGCATCCTACTTTTTTCCCATTTAGCACCCACTGCTGCAATTGCAGAGATTTACCAAAACGGCATTCTGGTCGAGACAGTGAATCTCGTCACCCTAACCGAGCCCCGTGAAATTCGGCTTGTATCAGGCAGCAAGGAAAATGTGATTCTTGCAGAAACAGGGCAGATTTCCATGAAATCTGCGAACTGTCCGGATCAACTTTGCGTGCATCAGGGGAGCATTCATACCGGTTTGTATCCCATTGTATGTTTGCCCAATCAGGTCACAATAAAACTTCGCAGCCGGGATGACAGTCAACCGGATGCAATTGTTACGAAGGCAGGTGCATTATGAAACATACACGCCTTGCTCTATGCGGAGTACTGACCGCTGCTGCTTTAACTATTTTTGTTTTGGAGGCGCAGCTTCCTCCTATCCTTCCGGTGCCCGGCATCAAACCCGGACTTTCCAATTTGATTACCCTTTTCGCCCTTCTTTATCTTAGCACAAAAGAAACTTTTCTGATACTTTTGGCACGAATTCTGTTGGGCGGACTTCTCATTGCAGCTCCCAGCACCTTGCTCTACAGTCTTTCAGGCGGTCTTCTCTGTCTTGTCACCGAACTTATCTTGTTCAGATTCTGTTACCGCATACCCATCTGGGCGGTCAGCGCTATCGGCGCTATGGTTCATAACCTTGGGCAGCTGTTTTTGGCAGCCTTGGTGACCGGAACCCTTGCTGTATTATGGTATCTTCCATTTCTTTTGATCTCAGGAATTGTGACCGGTCTTTTTACCGGGTTTTGTATCCATATATTTCACAACCGCTCCGGCAACCGAATGCGTCGATTTTTGTCATAAAAGATTTACAAATGTGTGGTTGAAACTATGCTTAAATTGTGTTATACTGATTCCATTAGAAAGCAGGTGTATGTATGTCAAAAGAAACTACGACCTGTCCTCACAAGACATCCATTGGCGGACAGGCTGTCATAGAAGGCGTGATGATGCGCGGTCCTAAAGAAATTGCAACCGCAGTCCGTAAACCGGACGGCGAGATCATTATTGATAAGCAAGGTCTTGGCAAAATTCGCAACGGAAGGTTTGTCAAGCTTCCCATTGTACGGGGGTGTATCAATTTTTTTGATTCCATGATTATCGGCGTCAAAGCATTGATGTTTTCTGCAGAGTTTTTTGATCTCGACGAGAACGGCGACCCAACCGAAAAAGAGCCATCTAAACTTGAAGCATGGCTGGAGAAAAAGCTGGATTCTGAAAAAGCTATGAACGCACTCCTCTACTTTTCTGTTGTTCTTTCTCTGTTATTCAGCGTGGGATTGTTCATACTGCTCCCTACCTTACTGACCGGATTTTTAAAGCCTCTGGTTGATAGTCACATGGCTTTGACCCTGATTGAGGGCGTCGTGAGGATTGTTATCTTTGTGTGCTATCTCACTCTGGTATCCCGAATGAAGGATATTCAGCGCGTATTTATGTACCATGGGGCAGAACACAAATCCATCTTCTGCTATGAAAGTGGTCTGGAACTTACGGTCGAAAATGTCCGCAAGCAATCCAGATTTCATCCCAGATGCGGTACCAGCTTTCTGCTGATTGTCATGGTAATCAGCATTCTGGTATTCTCGCTAATTCCTTGGGACAAAGAAGCCTTTGCCGCAATTCCTGTCATTGGCAGCTTTTTAACCGCACTTCCCTGGGCAATCACCCGCATGATACTTCGGCTTTTGCTCCTGCCGATTGTGGCAGGGTTGTCTTATGAAATCATCAAGTATGCCGGCCGTCATGACAACAAATTCACTCGTGCCATCAGTGCACCCGGTATGTGGTTTCAACGGATTACCACCAACGAACCGGAAGACAGTATGATCGAGGTTGCCATTGCAGCCTTGACCGCAGTAATGCCGGAAAACAAAGAAGAAGATAAGTGGTGATGGTATGACTCTGCAAGAACTTCGCAGACAGGTAAAAAGCTTATTGATCCAACACAACATCGAAAGTCCCGAAGCTGATTCGGGACTTCTTCTTATGCACACACTTGGTCTAAACAAAACGGAACTGCTTCTGAATAACTCCACAGTTGCACCCGAAGATGTTGCAACTATACTGGCGCTCGCAGAACGGCGGATTCAGGGAGAGCCCGTTCGCTATCTCACCGGTCGGGCACCCTTTATGGACCTTGAATTTACTTTAAATGCAGCCACTCTGATTCCCCGTCCCGATACCGAGGTTTTGGTCGAAACCGTTTCCAAACAGATTGGCGGCGCTCCCCTTACCCTTTGGGACATCGGATGTGGAAGCGGATGCATTGGCATCTCTCTGGCGCACCGTCATCCAAGTCTTAAAGTAGTGGAGCTGGATATTTCACAAGAGGCACTGGATGCCGCCAAAGCAACCGCTACGCGTTATGGTCTTCAAGACAGAATTGACTTTCTGCTCCATGATATTCTCACAGGGATGCCAAATCTTCCTACCCCTGATATCATTGTCTCCAATCCCCCCTATATCCCAAGCAGCGATATTGACTCTCTGCAAAAAGAAGTCCGAGTTTTTGAGCCAAGACGAGCCCTCGATGGAGGAGCGGACGGTCTTACATTCTATCGGTTTATTACCGAAAACGCCCCCCTGGCCTCCGGTGGATTGCTTGCCTTTGAGATTGGCTATGACCAGGGAGAATCTGTCTCCCGCTTGCTAAAAGAAAACAACTATACCAATATCACCTTGCTCAAAGACCTCTCGGGTAATCCCAGAGTGGTGTTAGGCCAACATCCATAAACAGCCCTAGCGGCTGTTTTTTTGTTCTATTTCTCCTTAATGACCCATACAATAATCATAACGGAGGACTAGCCTATGAAAAAATACAGAGCCATTATCATTGACGGAAAAAAGGTCTGTGTGCGACTTGTCGCCGCCTTGCTGCTTGCCGGTTTTTTCTTTCTTTCTCTATGTTCCATTCTCTCCGGCTCTCTTACCGGATCAAAGCATCTGTTTTCTCCCAAAACCATGGTTCAGGATATTTTTCCTGCTGCAGGTGTCGCCAATAACGCAACCGAAGAAATGCTTCAGTCCGCTAAAAAAAGGCTGTCACATGCTCTCTCCTACTTTCTTGGCTTTAACGCGCAAGCACCGGACAGTATTCTTGCTGCAGAATTCCCTTTAGCCTATCAGGTGCAGACAACCGGTGTCGGAAAATTGGTCATGGAGGCAACCCCCTCCCCTTCTCTTGAGTCTGCGCCATTACCTGCAATTTCTGATATTCCTGAGGAAAACCGTGCGCCTATCAAGGCAATTGATCTTTCACCGGACAAGAGTCGATCGGGAAAAATCGTTTTGGGCAATCAGACCTCCTACAGTGTAGATATCAACGAGATGCTTGCATCTCCTTTGAGTATTACTATGTCTGTGTCAGGACCTAAGGTACTGGTGATTCATACCCATGCAACCGAATCCTACGCTCCTCATGGCAGCACCATCTATGACATTACCGCCAGTGACCGAAGCCAAAATACAGACGAAAATGTGGTGAAGGTTGGTGAAACCTTTTGTGAAATTTTAAATCGCAAGGGCATTGAAACGCTTCATGACAAAGAATTGCATGATTATCCTTCCTTTAACGGCTCTTATGCACATTCTCTTGCTGCCGTGGAAGCGTATTTAAAAAAATACCCCTCCATCCAAATTGTCTTTGACATTCACCGTGATTCTATTGTCTACAGCGATAACACAAAAGCCAAACCTCTGACCCAAATCAACGGCAAAGATGCAGCGCAGCTGATGTTTGTAGTAGGAACCGACGAAAAAGGACTGGAACATCCCCATTGGCGGGAAAATATCAAGTCTGCCATTCATTTTCAACATGCCATCAACCAAAAATACCCAACCCTGATGCGCCATATCAATCTGCGCCAGGAACGCTTTAACGGACACACCACCAAGGCAAGCATGATCATTGAAACCGGCGCCAGCGGCAATAGTCTTCCCGAGGCAGAATACGGGTTGAGTCTTGCTGCAGAGTGTATCGCAGATTATCTCAACGAGATTTAATATACTTTTAACATAATTCCCTTGTTTTTTTGGATAAAACTAAGTATAATACTTGTATAGAAAACAAAAGAACAAGGGAGCGTTCTATTATGCGAACACTGTTAGCCATCTGGGCAGCTAAACTTTCTGCTGTTGCCGGCAGATTGATGGGGAAGAAATCCTCCTCTACGCCAGGCAGCATTGCACTCAAGCTCTGCCCAGATTTGATACGGAATCTATCACCCAAGGTTCGCCATGGTATTATTGTTACCTGTGGCACCAACGGTAAGACAACTACCAACAATCTGCTCAACACTGCGTTAAAAAATGCGGCTATACCACCGTCTGCAACGACCTTGGCGCCAATATGTTAAGCGGTGTTGCCACAGCATTCTGTGAAGGCTGCAATCTCTTTGGCAAGCTGGATGCCGACTGGGCGGTTTTAGAAATTGACGAAGCT
>JAZOWR010000420.1:0-10900 GCA_045659345.1 Ructibacterium sp. | reverse complement strand
GATCGGGAAAGTTCCACTGTTAACCGGAGAGGAAGAGATTACATTTTCGAAACGGATGGAAGAAGGAGACGAGGATGCTAAAAAACGCCTTGTGGAAGCCAACTTACGTCTGGTAGTCAGTATCGCCAAGCGATATATGGGAAGAGGCATGTCCTTTCTGGATCTGATTCAGGAAGGAAATCTGGGTTTGATCAAAGCGGTTGAGAAGTTTGATTACCGTAAGGGTTATAAATTCAGTACCTATGCAACATGGTGGATTCGCCAGGCGATTACCCGTGCCATTGCGGATCAGGCCAGAACCATTCGTATTCCGGTGCATATGGTGGAAACCATTAACAAACTGGTTCGAGTTTCGCGTCAGTTGGTTCAGGAGCTGGGCAGAGACCCACTGCCGGAGGAGATTGCAAGAGAACTCAACATGCCGGTAGATAAAGTGGGCGAGATTATGAAGATTGCGCAGGAGCCGGTTTCTCTGGAAACCCCGATTGGTGAGGAAGAGGACAGTCATCTCGGCGATTTTATTCAGGATGATGATGCTCCGGCGCCTTCTGAGGCGGCAACCTTTACTTTGTTGAAAGAGCAGCTTGCCGATGTGCTCAATACCCTGACCCCCAGAGAGGAAAAGGTGCTTCGTTTAAGATTTGGTCTGGATGACGGCAGAGCAAGAACACTGGAAGAAGTGGGCAAGGAATTTAATGTCACCCGTGAGCGTATCCGTCAGATTGAAGCCAAAGCATTGCGGAAGCTACGGCATCCCAGCCGCAGTCGTAAGCTGAAGGATTATTTAGAATAAAAATACAGGAGGCAGTGCCATGAAAGAGAAAAAAGTTCTACTACGACTTTTACCATGGGCACTGTCGTTCTTTTTGCTCCTATCGATGGTGGGATTTAGTTTTCTAAAACGGAGCAAACCTATAGGTGTGCAGGAATCTCAAGCACCTGATTTAAAGCTCTGTGCCCGATGCGAGGCGATTGGGGTCGTGCCAAACAGATGGAACCTAAAAGGACATACTCTGGCGAAAAACATCTATGACGGGGATGAAACTACAGTATTTTGCGATGCAAAGACCCAAGTGATCACGCTGGATTTGGGCGGTTTACATATGGTTAGCGGAGTGCGTTTTCTGCCATGTGAGGGAGAGAGAGAAAGTGACATTGACCGTGCCCAGGGAATGGTGTTTTATCTGTCCAAGGATAACCGCAACTTTCAAAAGGCAGGTACGGCAGAGCCGAAGGATAATCTGGGCTATGAACAACAGTGGCAGGAGTATCTGTTTGACGGCGTGGGAGAGTTTCGGTATGTAAGACTGGAGATTCCTGCCGGAGCGAGGATTGCTGAGGCAGAGTGGTTGGCGTATCCCGACTGGCAGTATCAGGCAGGTCGTCGATATGGAGAAACTCAATGGCAGATGCAGCTTTATGCCTATGATGCGCAAAGGGAACTGGATACCAAGGTGTTGACGGGTGTCTATACTGCCAATGGCGTTCTCAAGGCATTATCGGTAAACGAGGAGAGGTTTTCCCCTGAGGCAGACAGGCTGACAGCATTACAGCTTGCAGTCCCCAATCATCAAAAAGGAGACAAATACCGTGTGATGGTATGGGAACAAGACGGAACTTCGGCACTTGCTCGGGATTTGCATTTTTGCTATAGTCAGGGCGGTCTTGGCTTCTCCGTTCCCAATCTGTTTTCAAATGCCATGCTGCTACAGGCAGACAAGCCGTTGACGGTTTGGGGTACTGCTCCTGCAGATAGCAAGATTCATCTTTCTCTGCAAAGCCAGGATGGAACAGAGTATTTTGGCGAGGCAGTTGCCGGCAGTGATTGTGAATGGGAAGCCGATTTGGGGGTATTTCCCCCCGGTGGCAATTATACATTAACGATTGCTTGTGACGGAGAGAGAAAAATTTTCAAAGACATTACCTTTGGGGATATCTGGCTTTGTGTCGGCCAGTCTAATATGGATTATCATTTGCTGGGCGGACAGGATACCATCAAATATCTTGAGTCAGAGCAGGGAAAAAGAGAAACGAATAACCCAGAGATACGGCTGCTTAATCTTTGGGCTAAAGGTATTGGAGGCGCCGGTGCACCGGTTATCAATCTCCCGGTGGGATATGCAAATCCTGCATGGTCGATGATGAACCACGAGGCGGCAAGCTACTGCTCTGCCATTGGTTATTTCTTTGCGCAAAAAATACAGCAGGAAATGCAGATTCCGGTTGGAATTATCAATGCAGCGGTGGGGGATACTGAAATCAATCGGTGGATTCCTTACGGTACACAGTTAGGGAGCTTTACCTCTAGTGACGGAGGGTTGTTTTACAACCGTATTTTGCCCTTCGCTAAGTTGCAGATCAAAGGGATTTTGATGTATCAGGGTGAGGCGGATGAATATCGTACGCATATGAGCACCCCAATGTATCGGGATGCCCTGAGTGGATTGGTTGATTTATATCGGGAGATCTGGGGAGAAGAACTCCCCTTTTACTGGACGCAGCTGACCCGGTATAAGAAGGATGAGAGTTTGGTACGAGAGGGACAACGATTGGCGCTTGCGCAAATCAAGAACCCCAACTATGCCGGTGTGATTTCCTTGATGGATATTTACGGAGAGTATGAAGGCGGCGTGGGAAATTGCCGTGAGGATATTCACCCGCATCAAAAGCAGGTGGTAGCGGAGCGGTTTTTCCGCTATGCAATGCGGGATGTCTATGGTAAGAAAAATATAGTAGCATCAGGACCTGTTTATCAATCCATGGAGCAACAAGGGAATCATCTGGTATTGCACTTTTTGACCCATGGTGATCTCCGGGTGCTTCCTAAAGAGCAGTATGCTGACAAGCAGGGGAGAAAATGGATTAAAAATAACAATATAGACGAGAATCAGCCCCAATGTTTTGAGATCGCAGGAGCTGATGGGGTATTCTATTCTGCAAAAGCAGAGATACAGGGTGACACCATAAGGGTCTGGAGCAATCAGGTTTTGGAACCGGTGATGGCGCGCTATGCATGGGGGGCGTATCCGGAGATGCCGAATCTTACGGATGCGAGTATGCTGCCGGCATTGTCGTTTTGCGCACCGTAGGTTACATTTCAGTGACATTTCTTGACAAACTTGAAAATAATGAGGTATACTAGGGTAACAAAACAAAGGAGGACGGCCAGGTGCGTTGTTATTTTTGCGGTCATTTGGAGAGCAAGGTAGTGGATTCCCGTTCTACAGAGGATGGAACTGCCATTCGCAGACGGCGGGAGTGTTTGCAGTGCGGCAAGCGGTTTACTACCTATGAAAAGATAGAAAGTGTACCTATTATTGTTATAAAAAAGGATGGTTCCCGCCAAAGCTATGATAGGGAAAAACTCCAGCGCGGTATTTTAAGTTCCTGTGCCAACCGGCCGGTTCCGCTGGAGAAAATTGACGGAATTTTGGATGGCATTGAGGCAGAGATTCATAACTCCTTGGCGCGCGAGGTTTCTTCTGTGCAGATTGGACAGATGGTGATGGATCGTTTGCGTGCCATCGATGAGGTTGCTTATGTTAGGTTTGCGTCTGTGTACAAGCAATTTAAGGATATTGAGAGCTTTAAAGAGGAGCTTGCCAAGCTTACCAAACAAAATGAGGCAGCGAAGTAATTGGAGCAATTTTACAAAACCCCTTGACATACAGGGGTTTTTGTGCTATGATGACTATGTAATATACATGACAGGGGAGTGAGGGCAAACCTCACTCTTTCTATTTGTGAAAGAGGAGGTAAACCATGGCGTATTCCAAGACAGAAAAAACGGTATTTGATTTGGTAGTGCCGATTGCAGAGGCAGAAGGTGTATACCTTTATGATGTGGAATATCTCAAAGAAGGCGGAATTTGGTTCCTTCGGATCTATGTAGATAAGGAGGAAGGCGGAATCTCTTTGGATGAGTGTGAGGCGGTCAGCCGGAAACTCAGCGAGGTACTGGACAAGGCAGACCCGATTCCCCAAAACTACTATCTTGAGGTAGCGTCACCCGGTATTGAGCGAAAGCTTAAGACGGATGCACATTTTGAGCGCTACATGGGAGAGATGGTGGATGTTGGTCTTTACAAGGCGGTAAACGGCTCGAAACTGGTTACCGGAAAATTAAAAGGCTATGACGGTGAAAAAATTCAGGTAGAAGTCGGAGAAAAAACAATGGAGTTTTCTCTGAAAGAAACCACAGTAGTGCATTTGCACTTTGATTTTTAGGAAAGATAGTAGAAAGGAATGATTAGAAAAATGAGTTCGGAATTATTTGAATCCTTAGAGATGATTGAAGAAGAAAAAGGCATCAGTCGAGATGTCATTTTGGATGCGCTGGAAAGTGCATTGATCTCCGCATATCGCAAGCACTTTGGTGCTGTGCAGGATGTGGGTGTGATTTTTGATGAGGAATCCGGTGCGATTCGCATTGTTGCCCGCAAGACCGTTGTGGAGGAAGTGGAGAACCATGAAACCGAGGTTTCTCTGGATGAGGCACAGCGGATAGACAGCAAGTATCAGCTGGGGGATATTGTAGAGTTTGAAGCAACTCCAAAATCCTTTGGAAGAATCGCTGCGCAGACTGCCCGCCAGGTGGTGTTCCAAAGAATGCACGAGGCAGAGCGTGAAAAAATGGTTAGTGAATATTCTGACCGGGAAAATGATATTGCTTCTGCAAAGGTTCGCAGAATTGAGCGTCGCAATGTGATGCTGGAGGTTGAAAATACCGAGTCGGTATTGATGCCAAACGAACAGGTGCGCCAGGATAACTATAAGGTTGGCGAGCGTTATAAGGTGTTTGTGGTTGAGGTTGCAGATTCTGCAAAGGGTGTGCATTTGGTGGTTTCCCGGTCACATCCCGGTTTGGTGCGCCGTCTTTTAGAGCTGGAGGTTCCGGAAATCGAAGAGGGCATTATTGAAATTAAGGCAATCTCCCGTGAGCCAGGCTCCAGAAGCAAGATTGCTGTTCATTCCAACAAAGAGAATATAGACCCCGTAGGCACTTGTATTGGACCTAAGGGTATGCGCGTGCAGGAAGTCATTCGGGAACTGCGCGGTGAGAAAATTGATATTATTAAGTACAGCAATAATCCTGCAGAATATGTTTCCAATGCCTTAAGCCCGGCAGAGGTGCTCTCTATTGAGGTAGATGAGGATAATCACATCTGCAGAGTGGTTGTTCCGGATAGTCAGCTGTCCTTGGCAATTGGCAGAGAAGGGCAAAATGTTCGTCTGGCAGCACGGTTGACAGGTTGGAAGATTGATCTGTCCTCTGTGAAAACACCCGAAACGGACGAGGCTGAGGAAGCATGAAACCCGTAAGGATGTGCATGGTGTGCAGAGAGCGTAAGGAGAAGAAAGATCTGATTCGAATCAGTTGCCCAAAGGGCGGGATTCCCGTGATTGATCGGGAAGAAAAAAAACCGGGCAGAGGTGCCTATGTATGTCCTGCATGTGTGGGGCAGGCACAAAAGCGTCGGGTTTTAGAGCGAGCGTTTTCTGCTGCAGTAGATAGCGAAATATATCGGGAATTGGAGCGGATATGCATGGAGGAAGGTTATGAATCCTAAGTTTTGGGGAATGCTTTCTCTTGCCATGCGAGCAGGCAGACTTGCAGTCGGTGAGGCAAAGGTAACCGACGCGATTCGAGATGGGAAGGCACAGCTTTTGCTATTGGCAGAGGATGCAGGACCTAACACCGAGAAAAAAGTGTTGGACATGAGTGCCTATCGAAAGATTCCCATACTCCGTCCCGGGGGCAGACAGGAACTGGGCAAGGCTATCGGCAGAGAATTTGTCGTTGTCCTCGCTGTGACCGATACAGGGTTTTCCGGACAGCTGTCTACGCTTTTTGAGAATAATTAGCAGTCACTGTGGCTGCGGAAGGAGTGAAATCATATGGAAAAAATCAGAGCCTATGAACTTTCCAAAGCATTTGGATTTCCCAGTAAGGAAATCATAAAAGTTTTACACGATTACAATGTATCGACCAAAAATCATATGAGTGCTTTATCCGAGGCAGAGTTGGATGTGATTTTTGAGTATTATACCCAGAAAAATCAGGTAGCAGATTTTTCAATGTATGAAACAAAAAAGGAAGAAGAGAAAGAACCTACAGTACCGGTAGAAGAGGCTCAGGAGGAAATTCCCGTAACCGAGCCGGAAATCGGACGAAAGACCCGTACGGTAGACACCCGTGTCAACACAGTCGACCTTGATCGTATGGACGAGGAAAAACTGGAAGAGCTGATTCCCGAAAATGTCAAGGGTGCAGAGGGGAATAAAAAACAGAAAATTAACCAGAGGAAAAAGCAGAACGGAAAACCTCAGGGCGGAAAGAATAAATCCAATCCCGAGGATATACTCAAAAAATCCGAAAAGAAAAAGGATAAGATTGAGCAGATTCATGTTTTGATTCCGGACGGCATTACCGTGGGTGAATTGGCAGAACGAATGAAGAAACCGGCAACCGAGGTTATCAAAAAGCTGATGCTTCTTGGTGTTATGGCATCTGTAAACGAATCTTTGGATTATGATACTGCCTCCCTGATTGCAGAGGAGCTTGGATGTACCTTTGAAAAGGAGATCATCCTGACAGATGAGGAAAAACTCTTTAAAGATGTCGAGGATGCACCGGAAACCTTAAAGCCCCGCTCACCCGTGGTTGTGGTTATGGGTCATGTTGACCACGGTAAAACCTCTTTGCTCGACACCATTCGAAACACCAATGTCACCGAAGGTGAGTTTGGCGGTATTACCCAACATATCGGTGCACACCGCGTGCGGGTTAACGATAAAAAAATCACCTTCTTGGACACCCCCGGTCATGAGGCGTTTACTGCTATGCGTGCCCGTGGTGCATTGGTAACCGACATTGCTATTTTGGTGGTCGCGGCAGATGACGGAATCATGCCTCAGACCATCGAGGCAATCAACCATGCCCGTGCGGCAGAGGTTGCCATCATTGTTGCTATCAACAAGATTGATAAAGAGAGTGCAAATCCTGACAGAGTCCGTCAGGAATTGACCGAGCATGGTTTGGTTCCGGAAGAATGGGGCGGCGATACCATCTGTGTAGAAGTTTCTGCAAAGCAGGGTACGAATGTGGATCAGCTCCTTGAGATGGTACTGTTGGTTGCTGAAATGAAGGAACTTAAAGCAAATCCTGATCGTGCAGCAAAAGGTACTGTTATTGAGGCACAGTTGGATAAGGGCAGAGGTCCGGTGGCAACTGTGCTGGTACAAAAGGGAACATTGCATGTCGGCGATGTTGTGGTTGCAGGTACTTCTGTCGGCCGTGTCAGAGCCATGAACGACGATAAGGGCAAAGCTGTCAAGAAAGCCGGTCCCTCGATTCCGGTTGAAATTCTGGGGCTTTCTGAGGTTCCGGAGGGCGGTGATGTCTTCTATGCAGTCGATGATGAACGAAAAGCCCGTGAGGTAGTAGAGGCGAGAAAGTTTAAGGAAAAGCAGGAACGCCAGCAGAGAGCCAATGTGATTTCTCTGGATAATCTGTTTGAGCATATTGAAGCCGGTAAGATGAAAGATCTAAACATCATTGTTAAGGCAGATGTTCAGGGCAGCGTGGAGGCGGTTCGTCAATCCTTAGAGCGTATTACCAATGAGGAGGTCCGCGTTAATGTCATCCACGGAGCTGTAGGTGCAGTTACCGAGTCAGATGTAATGCTGGCAAGTGCATCGAGCGCAATTATCGTTGGCTTTAATGTTCGTCCAACTGCCGGTGCGATTGGTGCCGCAGAGGATGCAGAGGTAGATGTGCGCCTGTACCGAGTTATTTATGATGCCATTGAGGATATCGAAAAAGCAATGAAGGGTATGCTGGAGCCAACCTTCCGTGAGGCAGTTACCGGTCATGTAGAGATTCGTACCACCTTTAAGGTTTCCGGTATTGGAACGGTTGGCGGTGCCTATGTACAGGACGGTAAGGTTCAGCGCAACAGCTTGGTGCGTGTCGTGCGTGACGGTATTGTCATTCACGAGGGAGAGCTTGGATCTCTCAAGCGCTTTAAGGATGATGTCAAAGAGGTTGCAGCAGGCTACGAATGTGGTATTAGCATTGACAAATACAACGATATCAAAGAAGGAGATATCATTGAGGCGTATACCATGGAGCAGGTTGAGGTAGAGTAAGAGTGAATCTCTTACAATGAAAGGAATAAAGTATGGCAAATTACAACAGAACAGATCGGGTCTCCGAAGAGGTCAAACGGGAACTCAGTGCAGTGATTCGGGATTTGAAAGATCCAAGACTGCCTACTATGGTTTCTGTCGTGGCGGTTCAGGTGACCAAGGATTTGAAATTTGCAAAAGCTCACATTAGTATGATGGGCGATGAGAATGCCAAAAAAGCAGGCTTTGCAGCACTGAAAAGCGCCGCAGGATTCATTCGCAAAGAGATTGGACATCGGCTGAATCTGCGTAACACACCGGAGTTTTCCTTTGTTGAGGATGATTCCATTGCCTATGGCGCTCATATCAACGAGATATTGCGAGGACTCTGATATGTTTGAAGCAATCATTTCCGTTCTTAACAAGGCAGAACGGATAGGAATTTTTGCCCATGTTAATCCCGATGGGGATTCCATGGGCAGTGCCTACGCACTGAAGCTGGCACTCAAAGGACAAGGCAAGGAAGCAGAGGTTTATCTGCTTCCTCATCCGGATGCGATGGCGCTTTCCTTAATGCAAGGAATGGAAGAAAGCGGACTTAAAATGGAGGATTGTGACCTTTTGGTGGCGGTCGATTGTGCAGACAGCAAGCGATTGGGGAGCTATGAAGCATTTGTTTTATCACATCCCAACACCGCTGCTATTGACCATCACATCACACACAGAGAGTATGCAGGCACCACGGTAGTAGAAGATATTTCCTCTACTTGTGAACTAATGTTTACCCTCTTTGAGGAATGGAAGATTCCCATAAGCAAGGAGATAGCAACCAATCTGTATACGGGTCTGGTGTGTGATACCGGCAATTTTAAGTATTCTTGCGTCAAGCCGCCTACCTTTGCGGTTGCAGGCAAGCTGCTGACCTATGGCATTGATTATGCCCGGATTTCCAAACGCGTCTTTAACACCAAGTCGCGGGCATATTATACTCTAATGCAGAAGGCTCTTGATCGATTGGAGTTTTTTGAGGAGAACAAGGTGTGCGTATTGTATCTGTCTGAGCAGGATTTTCTGGATGCCGGTATTGATGAAAGCGAGGCAACCGGAATTGTAACGCTGCCCACCGGTATCGAGGGGGTAGAGGTTGGTATCTACATCCGCCGGCGTGATAAGAGTGAGTATAAGGTCAGCCTTCGTTCGGTGGAGCAGGTAGATGTAGCGGTGATTGCTGCAGAGCTTGGCGGCGGCGGTCATGTCCGTGCTGCGGGTTATAGCGTCTATGAGGGAGAGCCGGAGGAGATTATCCGCAAGGTTCTTCCGGAGGTTCAAAAGCAGTTATAGGAGATAAGATGGACGGAATTATTAACATCAACAAACCCAAGGGATTTACCTCCCACGATGTGGTGGCAAAGCTCCGCGGGATCTTAAAAACAAAGAAAATTGGACATACCGGAACCCTTGACCCGGATGCGGTGGGGGTTCTTCCCGTTTGTGTCGGTTGCGGAACCAAAGTAGCAGATATGCTGACCGCTACGGAAAAGGAATATCTGGCAGAGGTGACTCTGGGCAGTAAAACTGATACGCAGGATGCTTCCGGCACGGTAATTGCCGCGGCTGAGGTCAAGATCTGCGAAGAGGATATACTGCGTGTTACAAAGGAGTTCGTGGGCGAGAGAGAACAGATACCGCCCATGTATTCTGCGATCAAGCAGGACGGGAAAAAGCTTTATGAACTGGCACGCGCCGGCATTGAGGTGGAGAGAAAACCAAGACCGATTACGATTTATGAGATAGAGGTTTTGGATATCGACCTTTCGAGCAAAAAGTTTTCTATCCGTGTGGCATGTTCTAAGGGTACCTATATCCGTACGCTTTGTCAGGATATCGGCGACGCCCTGGGATGCTATGCCCATATGTCTGCCCTGACCAGAACGCAATCGGGTCAGTTTTACCTTGCCGATTCCATTACTTTAGAGGAAGTGGAGCGTCGTGCGGGAGAGAAGGATTATTCCTTTCTTAAGCCGGTAGATAGTGTGTTTCATGATCTAAAACCGCTCTATCTTTCCGAGCGTAAGGCGCAGCTGGTATGCAATGGCGTACAGGTCCGCACGCCCGGACTTCAGGAGGGAACCAGCTATCGTGTCTACAATGAAAAAGGGAATTTTTTAACGGTTTCGCTGGCTGAGAACGGTATGCTTAAAATACAAAAGACCTTTTTTCAAGGGAGGTAGGTGACAGAGATGCAGGTGTATACAACGGAGAATGACAGCCAAAGCTTATGGGACGAAGGACTTTCTCTTCATCGCACTGCGGTTGCGCTGGGCGGGTTTGATGCCATGCATATCGGCCACCGGGCTATCATCCAAAAGGTAGTGGAACGAGCAAAAGCAGAGGGGCTTACCTCAGCAGTATATCTGTTTCGCAATCAGCCAAAGGCGGTGGTTGCAGGTGGTGAGATACTTCAGGTTTGCGCCTTTGAAAAGCGGCTGGAAATACTTGCGTCCATGGGTGTTGATGCGGTAATTGCAGAATGGTTTACCCCCGAGTATCAAACAGTGTCTCCGGAGCACTTTGTCACGGAGTATATTAAGAACCGGATGGATGCCCGTTATGTTGCCGTTGGATTCAACTATCGGTTTGGTTGTAAAGCAACAGGAGATGCCGAACTACTAAAGAAGCTTTGCCTGCCTTTAGGGATTACGACAGATACCGTTGCAGCTGTTGAGGTTGACGGGGAAACAGTTTCCAGCAGTCGGATTCGAGAGCTGAT
>JAZOWR010000419.1:0-5564 GCA_045659345.1 Ructibacterium sp. | reverse complement strand
ATTTTGCATAGTTCCTGCTATCCTTTCCTAAAGCTCTATCAGGGTGCTGCCCCAGGTAAGACCGCCGCCCATGCCAACCAGAACAATCAAATCCCCTTGCTTCGCCCGTCCCTCTTCGACTGCCTCGCAAAGTGCAATCGGGATACAAGCCGAGGACATATTGCCGTACTTATCAACATTGACAAAGACTCTGTCATCACCCATCCCCAAGCGTTTTGCCGCCGCATCAATAATCCGCATATTTGCCTGATGGGGTACTAAAAGACAAACATCGTCCATGGTTTTTCCTGCCTGCTCAACAACCTCGTTTGCAGATAGTGCCATCACACGAACTGCAAACTTAAAGACAGCACTGCCATCCATCCAGATGGTTCTGGTATTGCCAAAAGGTCTGCGTTCGGTATCCTCGGCATCACAACGGATTCCCGGCAAGGTCAGGCAATTGCCGCTTGCTCCGTCAGAACCCATCTTGCTTGCAAGAATCCCTGTTTTTTCCTCCGTCGCCTGCAGAATCGCTGCACCGGCTCCGTCACCAAAGAGTACACAGGTTTTTCTGTCTTTATATTCGGTAACCTTAGAAAGCGCATCTGCTCCGATCACCAACACCTTTTGAAACATACCGGCTTTGATATACATATCCGCCGTTACCATTGCAAACACAAACCCGGTACACGCAGCATTTATATCAAAGGCAACTGCATTAGTAGCCCCCAAGCCTTTTTGCACCAGGCAAGCAACTGAGGGCGTGTACATGTCCGGTGTTACTGATGCTACCAGAATTAAATCCAGCTCTTCTGCATCCATACCGGCATCCTTTAACGCCGCCTTTGCTGCACAGATTGCAAGGTCAGAGGTAAATGTGTTCTCATCGCTGATACGGCGTTCCCGAATCCCTGCTCGTTTGAGAATCCATTCATCACTGGTTTCTACCATTTGTTCCAATTGTTGATTGGTCAGCACCTTATCCGGAAGGTATTTTCCAAGGCCTACAATTTTTGCATACATCACGCTTCTGTCCTTTCGCTGTTTACTACCGCATTCTTTTCCATATAGCTTGCCATTTCTTCAACAACACCATACTCAACCATGCTGACCGCCTGGCGAATCGCATGATAAAACGCATTGGCATTGGAGCTGCCATGAGCTTTAATTACCGGCTTTGCTGCACCCAAGATAGGTGCTCCGCCGTATTCTGTATAATCCATCGATTTTTTTATTTCACTCAAGCCGCCACGGACAATTCCCGCTGCTGCTTTCGTGGCAAAATTCTTAGTAAATATCTGTTTGAGCATCTTGATAAATCCGGCGCCCATGCCTTCAATACATTTAAGGATTACATTGCCGCAAAAGCCATCGCAAACCACCACATCGGCACCGCCAAGCGGAATTTCTCTTGCTTCAATGTAACCGCCGTAAGCAATGGGAAGCTCTTTGAGTCTGGCGTGGGCCTTGGTAATCAAGGGTGTTCCCTTACTCTCCTCGGTTCCAATATTCACAAGCTTTACCCGGGGTGTTTTCACTCCCATTACCCGCTCCATATAGACCGAACCCATCACGGCAAACTGCTCTAAAAACGCCGGTGTACATTCTACATTGGCGCCTGCATCCAGCAGAAGAAAGCAACCGTCAATAGATGGCATAATCGGTGCCAACGCAACTCGACGCACCCCTTTCATTCGCTTGACAAAAAAGGTGGTACCGGAAATCAAAGCTCCGGTGTTTCCGGCACTAACCACCGCATCTCCCTTGCCCGCCTTCAGCAAGGAAAGTGCAACCCGCATGGAAGAATCCTTCTTTTTGCGGATGGCATCCACCGGGTCATCTTCGCCTAAAATTTCTTCTTCAGCATGATAGACCTGAATTCTCTCACTCGTCAAACCACACAATTCCATCTCTCGGCGAATCTGTTTTTCTCTGCCGACCAGCGTCAAGGTCACATCTAATTTTTCAACCGCCAGTTTGCATCCGGCAACCACCGCCTGCGGCGCGTTATCTCCGCCCATGGCATCAATAATAATATGCATCTTATTCCTCGTATCTTTCTATTTAAAGGTTATTAGGCTACGGTTTTTCCAGATATAATCAAACCCTGAATATATCGTTAAAAATACTGCTGCTACAGTCAGCACCAAGGTGATTCCGTCACAGACAATTGCCCAAGAGGGCAAATAAACCCTCACCAGCTCAAACACCATGACTGCAACCACCAGAATAAACTGGGACACCGTTTTGGATTTTCCCCACATACTTGCCGCAATCACCTTGTTTTCGCCCATAGCAATCATTCTCACACCGGTGACAATCAGCTCTCTTGCAAGAATGACCATCACAACACCGGCATTGACATAGGGAACTCCTCTCTCTACAAAAACAATCAATGCCGCCATTGTCAGCATTTTATCTGCCAATGGATCCATCAGTTTTCCGAAAGTGGTAACCTGATTGTTTTTTCTGGCAAGCTTACCGTCCAGATGGTCCGTCCATGTTGCAAGCAGAAAGGATGCAATCGCCAAATAGAGTCCTACCGTTCCCAGACAGAGATGACAAACCATGTAGACAGGAATCAGGATAACCCGAAAAATCGTTAATTTATTGGGTGTATTCATGTCATACCTCCTAAACTAAAGCTCCTCAGCATCAGTGCCGAACAGGTCGTATTCCAGCGCTTGCTCAATCTTAACATCGGCAAACGCACCGCCCTTGAGGGGCTTTTTACTCTTGAAAAACACCTTGCCGTCAATCTCAATGGAGTCAGCATAGGTTCTTCCATAGTAGCTTTTGATGATCTCGTCCCGGTCTTCTACCAAAACCCGAACCGTGCTGCCAATACGGCCTTCGTTTTGCTCCTGGGAAATCTCTGATTGCACCAGCATCAATATTTCCTGCCGGCGCTGTTTTTCTTCTTCCTCAACCTGACCGTCCAAATCATATGCAGGTGTGTCCTCTTCTCTGGAATATGCAAACACGCCCAGGCGTTCAAATTTCATTTCCTCGATAAACTCCTTGAGTTCTACAAACTCCTCCTCCGTTTCACCGGGAAATCCGCATATCAAAGAGGTTCGAATAACCGCATCGGGAATCTGGGTGCGAATATTACAAATTAAGTCCACAATCTGTTTTTTGCTGGTTCGTCTTCCCATTCTCTTGAGGATTCTGTCGTTACAGTGCTGAATCGGAATATCAAAGTAATGACACAACTTTTCTTCCTGTTTGAATACCTGAATCAGCTCATCCGTCATTAACTCGGGATAACAATAATGCACCCGAACCCATGCAATGCCATCTATCTTGCAAAGTTCTTTCAATAAATCCGCAAGACGATATTCCCCATACAGATCCTTGCCGTAACGAGTGGTGTCTTGCGCAATGATAATCAGCTCTTTGACTCCCTCTTGTGCCATCTGTACGGCTTCTTTGAGGATATCCTCCATAGCGCGGCTTCGGTATTTACCGCGAATAGACGGAATCACACAGTAAGTACAATGATTGTCACAGCCTTCTGCAATCTTTAGATATGCTGTATACTCCGGTGTTGTGCGGACTCTTGCCGCCTCACACAACAATGGGGTATCTGAGCATAGCTCTATCTTTTCTTTCTTCTCCAGTTCTTGAATTACATGAACAATCTTATCATAGTCATTGGTACCTATGACCGCATCTACTTCCGGAATTTCCCGAAGCACCTGTTCCTGATACCGCTGTGCCATACAGCCGGCAACAATCAGATATTGGCATTTTCCTGCCTTTTTATACTGTGCCAACTCTAAAATACATTCGATGGATTCCATCTTAGCTGACTCAATAAAGGTACAGGTGTTAACAATCAATATATCTGCATCTTCTTCGTTCTCCATAATCTCATAGCCCGCCTCAGTCAACAGACCCAGCATTTGTTCGCTGTCAATGAGATTCTTGGAGCATCCCAAGGATGCCAAAGAAACCTTTTTCAATGTCGCATCTCCTTATTTATTCCCATTCGTCAAAACGAAAGTTGTATTCTTCAAGGCAACGGTTGATTTCTCCCAAGGAATACCCCCGCCGTGCCAGTCTGGCCTTCAATCGTTCCAAATCCTTGCGGCTATGGACACCTTCTGCCAAATTGCGTTGGCTGATATATTCCCGCAGGTACGCCTCGGTATCCATTTCACATTCGTCCATCGTTTCTTCAATGACAGACATCGCAACTCCCCTGCGAAGGAGCTCCTGCCGAAGCCGAAATTTCCCTTTTGCAGCCAGTCTGATTTCATCCTCCAGATACATCTGCGCATAACGGCGGTCATCCAGATACCCCGCTGCTACAAACTCAGAAACCACCTGCTCGGAAATCTCTTTGTCAAATCCCTTTCGGCAGAGCCGATCGTACACCTCTTTGCAGGTATACATTTTATTGGCAAGAAGTCCCGCAGCCGCATTGCGCGCCTTTGTCAGTGTATCCATTACTTCTTCTTAGTGGGCTTTGCAACCGGCATAAAGGGGGTAGATTCCACCTCTGCACCTTCTTCCGGAATAGGCAGCGCAACCGCCTCACGCACCTTAAGTTCTATCTCGTGGCAGAGTTCGGGATTGCTTTTGAGTATCTGCTTGACACTCTCTCTGCCCTGTCCCAACCGCTCACCGTTATAGGAGAACCAAGAACCGCTCTTTTCTATAATATCCATTTCGACTGCGACATCAAGAATATTTCCTTCCTTAGAAATGCCCTCGCCGTAGATAATGTCAAATTCTGCTTCTTTAAAGGGGGGAGCTACCTTGTTTTTAACCACCTTAACACGAGTATGGTTACCGACCATGCCGCCGTCACTCTTGATAGATTCTATCCGGCGAACATCCAAGCGTACCGAAGAATAGAACTTGAGCGCACGGCCGCCAGGCGTGGTTTCCGGATTGCCGAACATCACACCTACCTTTTCACGCAACTGATTGATAAAGATGGCTGTGGTGTTGGACTTGCTGATAACTGCAGTCAGTTTTCTCAGCGCCTGAGACATCAGCCGAGCCTGCAAACCCACATGAGAATCTCCCATCAAGCCCTCGATTTCCTGTCTGGGCACCAGCGCTGCAACCGAGTCAACAACCACAACATCAATTGCACCGGAACGCACCAACTGCTCGGTAATTTCCAACGCCTGCTCACCGGTATCCGGCTGAGAAACAATCAAATCATCAATTCGAACACCCAACTGTTCTGCATACACAGGGTCAAGGGCATGCTCTGCGTCAATAAATGCAGCCTCACCGCCCATTTTTTGTGCTTCTGCTACGATATGCAGCGCAACGGTAGTCTTACCGGAAGACTCCGGTCCGTAAATCTCAATAATACGGCCTCTGGGCACACCGCCGATCCCCAACGCCAGATCCAAAGACAGCGAGCCTGTAGGAATTGCCTCTACATTGGTCACGGGTTTTTCTCCCAAACGCATGACCGCACCGGTACCGAACTGTTTTTCTATATTGCCAAGGACACTGTCCAGGGCCTTCTTTTTTTGTTCATCCATATCGTTTTTCTCCCTTTCATGCAGGGGTTGAAGCACCCCTATGCTTTCATTATAGAGTACCCATTTGAT
>JAZOWR010000418.1:0-2177 GCA_045659345.1 Ructibacterium sp. | reverse complement strand
CCCGCCGAATCCAAGATCCTCTTGCAGAACTAGTAAAAATCGAACCCAAGGCCATCGGCGTCGGTCAGTACCAGCATGATATGAATCAAAAACACCTGGGCGAGGCTCTGGGCGGCGTGGTTGAGGACGCGGTCAACAGCGTCGGCGTTGACTTAAACACCGCCTCTGTGCCTCTTTTGACCCATATTTCGGGCATTTCCTCTACGCTTGCAAAGAACATTGTCGCCTATCGAGAGACCGAGGGTGCATTTACCTCCCGTGCCCAGCTGAAAAAGGTCCCCAAACTGGGTCCAAAAGCCTTTGAGCAATGTGCAGGCTTTTTACGCATCAAGGACGGAAAAAACCTGCTCGATAACACCTCGGTTCACCCCGAGAGTTATTTGGCAGCCAAAGGACTTTTAGAAAAGCTCGGCTATACACTGGGTCAGGACCTCTCCCGGTTAGAAAAAGACGCCAATACCTACGGCATGCAAAAGCTGGCAGACGAGCTTTCTGTCGGTATTCCCACCTTAAAGGATATTATGGAGGAGCTGCAAAAACCCGGCCGTGACCCCCGTGACGAGGTGGAACAGCCGATTCTCAGAAGCGATGTGATGAGCATTGAGGATTTAAAAGAGGGTATGGAATTGACAGGAACTGTGAGAAATGTCATTGATTTCGGCGCATTTGTGGATATCGGTGTCCATCAGGACGGACTTGTGCATATCTCCCAGCTCTCAGACAGCTATGTCAAGCATCCCACAGATGTGGTTTCCATTGGCGATATTGTAAAGGTTCGTATTTTAGAGGTAGATGTAAAGAAAAACCGCATCAGTCTTACCATGAAAGGAAATTAACAGCTGGCAAATTATGGAAAACAAAACATTTTATAAGAAATTCTTTCTTTTGATGATTCCTATGGCTCTTAAGGAGCTGATTTCCTCTTTGGTCAATTTGGTGGATACCATAATGGTGGGACAGCTGGGGGAATCTTCGATTGCTGCAGTAGGAATTGCCAATCAGGTTTTCTTTCTTTTTAATGTCTTTTTATTTGGTATCGGCAGCGGTGCAGGGGTCTTTTCCTCCCAATTTTGGGGGAATTCCAACATCAAGGGTATGCGTAAGATGCTTGGTCTGAATCTAATTCTTGGTTGCTTGCTTGCCTCTGTCTTTCTGGCTGTTTCCTGGATATTTCCAACACAAATCTTTCTGGCATTCAATGCCGATGCAGAAACCCTTTCCCAGGGCGTCCGCTACTTACGGCTGGTTTCACTGGGATACCTTGCCACCGCAATTACCACAGCCTTTGATTACAGTGTTTGTGCCAGCGAACGGGCAGGACTTCCCTTTCTGGTTCGTGCCATAGGTCTTTTTATCAACATCTTTTTAAACTGGGTGCTGATATTTGGAAAACTCGGTTCCCCCGCTTATGGACTTGAGGGCGCTGCATATGCCACAGTCATTGCCAGAATCTCAGAGCTTATCCTTATGCTTTCTGCTGTCTACGGCAAAAAGATGATACAAGCAACCAAGCCAAGAGAACTGTTTACCATTCCCAAAGACTTATGGAAACGCTTTTTCAAGACCTCAACACCGGTTATTTTAAATGAAATGATGTGGTCTTTAGGGATTCTTACCTATTCCTGGGTGTTTGCTAAAATCAGTCCTGATGCAATGGTGGTTATTACCATCGTACAAAATATAGAACGGCTGATGCTGGTATTTTTCCACGGCGGCGGAAACGCAGGGGGCGTCTTGATAGGAAAAGCAGTGGGCGCAGGTAACTTTGATGACGCCTATGTATATGCCAAGCGGCTTACCAAATTAATGGTTTTATGCGGTATTTGCGTTGCCGCAGTCTTTATTGCAGCAAGACCTCTGATGCTGATGCCCTACCAGATTTCTGAGAGCGTGTATCAGCAATGCATGAGTCTTTTAGTGGTTCTTGCCATTATGATGTGTATTAAGGCAATTACATTTTTAATGATTGTAGGCGTTTTTCGAAACGGCGGCGATACCAAAACGGCAATGCTGATTGATGTAACCTCGGTTTGGTTGGTTGGCGTTCCAATGGTTATTTTAGGTGGGTTGGTACTCCATCTTTCCTTGTTCATCAGCTATATTATGATGTCACTGGAAGAAGTGGTTAAGTTTATTGTATGTTTCCGCCATTTTTCTACAAAAAGGTGGATAAAAAG
>JAZOWR010000417.1:0-3238 GCA_045659345.1 Ructibacterium sp. | reverse complement strand
TACCTGTCAAACAGGTGACATCAAAGGTCCTGCGATTGTTTCCTCTTCCGGATGGCAGATGGATTGGGAAACCGATTCTGCAACCCGTGTGATGCGGAACGGTCTTCTATCCTCCCTTAACGAGCTTCAGTCCTGTGATGTGGTCTATTTTATGCCGGAAATGAATCTGGTCTTAGCATACAGCGACAAGGTCACCGGCGTTTATGAGTCTGCATCCCCTAATAAGGATACACCGCAGAGTATTACGGTTTCTGGCAAGAGTTATCAAATCGAGAGTGGAAGTGCCTTTACCTCTCTTGCTTCTGGCGGGAGTTTTGCCTATGGTGACACCGTGACACTGCTATTAGGCAAGGACGGTCAGATTGCAGGGGCGGTTTCTCCCAATGCCACCTCAAACAAGGATTTGGTGGGATATCTTTTAGAAACCGGACGCAAAGACTACGAAACCGGGGTTTCTAACAGTTATTCCGGCTACTATGTCAAGATTGTATTTCCCGACGGTACATCGCGGGAATATTCTACTGACCGAAGCTACAGCAGTTATCAGAACAAGGTTGTCCGTCTTTCCTTCCAAAACGGATACGCAAGGGTACATTTGATTACCGATAGCAACAGCGCCACCGTATACGGAACCTATAACCATGAATCCGGAAAACTTGGCAAACATACACTTGCCAAGGATGCACAGATTCTTGATATTGGTACGGTTGATGGCAATGCCACCAGCGTATATTGCAGGATTTATCCGCAACGCCTTGACGGAGTTTCTCTTTCCTCCGGGCAAATCTTATACTGGGAGAAAAACTCTGTAGGAAAAATCGATACACTGATTCTGAAGGATGTAACAGGGGATGCCTTCTCCTATGGATTGATGCTGACCGCAAGCCAGGATTATCAGACTCTTTCGGGGAATTACAGTTATATCGTAGACGGAAAGATATATCAACTAAAGACCTCGGGTAGACTTTTAAACACTTCAGCCGGTTCGGGAATCCAATTATCCGGCAACCTATCAAATCCTGCCTCTGTCAGCCGGATGACGGAACTGAGCAGCGGCGTCAAACTGTTGAACGCCAGCGAACTTAGCTATAACAAGACAACATATCCCATTAGCGGCAATGTGGCAGTCTATCAGCGCAGCAGTTCTTACGATGTGGCATATGTAAAAATTCCGATTACCGATATTCTCGGCAAAGAGAATCTTCAAATTTCGGCATTTTGTGATGATGCTCCAAGCTCTGGTGGTATGGTTCGCGTCATTGTAGTGTATTGAGAAAACAACAAGGGAGAACGATTTTAATCGTTCTCCCTTATGTTTTACTCAAATATATTAGTCGAATGATACTCCTTCATCCACGCAGTCTTTTTCGTTGATTTGAATCTGGCGGATGCTATCCTTTAGTGGCGGAAGTTCTTCCATGGTGAAAATTTCGATGTTATCAAGGCGAGGCGACCAATCCTGGTCATCTACAACAGAAAACACTTCAACAAGACCTGAAAGCTCTGTTTCCAGGCTCTCAATCGCCTCTACATTTTGATGCTCTAACTTTGAAACTTCTTTTTTAAGAATCGCAACTTCACGGTAAGCGTTTTCGTTCATATAAAACCCTCGATTCCTCTGTAACACTTTTGTAACATTATACTACATTCTTTCTTCGCTGTCAATAGAACCTTTTGTAAAAAAAGAAATCCAACCTATGGATGGATTTCTTTTTCAATTAAAAGTTTTTTACTATTTCTTTAAAGGCGTTTCCGCGAACCTCGAAGTTTTTAAACATATCAAAGCTTGCGCATGCAGGAGAGAGAATCACAACATCTCCCGCCTCTGCCTGATCACGGGCAGTATTGACCGCATCTGAAAAAGAATGGCAACAGAAAATCGGTAGCTCTCGGTAATTATCGGCTTGTTTGACCGCCATCTCAATTTTTTGGGATGTAGCACCTGCCAAAACAAGCTTTTTCACCCGTTCATTGATTACAAAACCAAGCTCATCAAATGGAATCTTTTTGTCATAGCCGCCTGCAATCAAAATCACTTTTTTGCTACCAAAGGAAACCAGTCCCGCTGTGGTCCGTGCCGGACTGCTGGCAATGGAATCATTATAGTATTTCACACCGTCAACTTCCCGCACAAATTCGATTCGATGCGGAACACCTTTGAATTCTTTGGCAGTAATATGCACCGTATCATCTTGAATTAATGCATCGGTTGCCGCAATTGCCGCCATGTAATTCTCCACATTATGCATCCCGGGAATATAAATATCGTTAATTGCAAGAACACTTCGTACTGTTTCGCCATTTTGCCGAAAGACAATACTTTCACCCTCTAGGCAATAGCCGTCCGTCAAAATTTCTTTTGAACTGAAATAGGTAACATTTTTTGCCTCATTGCCAAATTCACGGGTAGTAGCATTATCGTAATTGAGAACCACCTTGCCATCTTTTCCCTGATAGGCAAAAACTGCCTTTTTGGATTCTGCATATTCCTCAAAATCGGTATGCCAATCCAGATGGTTTGGTGTCACATTGGTCACCACTGCAACATCTGCGCTCTGCTTCATGGTATGAAGCTGAAAGCTGGAAAGCTCCAGCACAACTCTATCATTTACACCCATCTCTTCCAGATCTGCAATCAAGGGACGGCCAATATTTCCGCCCAGATAGCAATGATAACCTCCTCGACAGAGCATATCATAAATCAGGCTGGTTGTAGTCGTTTTTCCGTCACTGCCGGTAACCGCAATAATCGGCGCAGGACAGAGTTTAAAAAAGAGTTCCATCTCAGATGTAATTTCGACACCGTTTAATGCTGCTTGTTTCAATGCAGGCAGATCACAACGAATTCCCGGAGTCTTGTAAATCACTGTAACTGTCGGAGCAATATGATCAAGATATTCCTTGCCGAGCACCATAGTCACACCTAAATCACAGAGTTCTTGATAGGCATCCTCCAATTGCTCCGCTGTTCGCATATCATGAGCATAGACCTTAGCACCGCTCGCACACAACAACCGAATCAAAGGCAGGTTGCTCACTCCAATACCGATCACTGCAACCTCGCAACCATTGATCTGTTGTTTCCATTCTTGTATGTTCATATCCATTCTCCTTATAGAAACAAAGGCCGCCCATCGGCAGCCTTTGTCGAATCTCTTTTGGATTATTCAGCGTCAGAATCCAGAATATCTCCCAGTGTGAAGCTGCTTTCCTCAGTGTAAGAAGAAACTTCTTCTTG
>JAZOWR010000416.1:0-5038 GCA_045659345.1 Ructibacterium sp. | reverse complement strand
TTTTTGGAGCAAAGGGACGGTATCTGGTTTTTAAACCCCGGCCCTGCCCACCGCAGTTATGCCACCATGGAAATCATCCATAACAACATTGATATTCAACTAAAGGAAAACGAAAAGCGTGTGCGATAGCACACGCTTTTTATCGTATCACAGAAGAATAAACCTCCTTTATGTCAGTCTTATCCTCCCATTCCATCACCTTTACGCTTTATTTTTGGCATTGGCTTTGGCACGGAGCTGGTTGTTCAGAATCCGTTTTCTCAACCGAAGATTCTCCGGGGTTACCTCCAAAAGCTCATCGTCTGCCAAAAACTCCAGACTCGCCTCCAAACTCATCTGCTGCGGCGGTGTCAGGCGAAGTGCCTCATCGCTTCCGGAAGCACGCGTATTGGTCAACTGCTTTTTCTTGCACACATTGACATTGATATCCTCACTCTTGGGGGAGAACCCAACCACCATTCCCTCATATACCTCAGTACCGGGGGTAATAAACATGGTACCTCTGTCCTGCACCTTAAAGATGCCATATCCAACAGCCTCACCCGTTTCAAAAGCAACCAGCGAACCGGTATGCCGACGGCTGATTTCACCCTTAAACGGCTGATAACTGTTAAAGACTGCGTTCATAATACCCTCACCGCGGGTATCGGTCAAAAATTCACTGCGGTAACCCAAAAGTCCACGGGCAGGAATCAAATATTCCAATCGCATCCGGCTGCCTTGCGGTGCCATCTGAAGCATCTCTGCTTTACGGGTTCCCATCTTTTCCATAACAGCGCCCATCGATTCTTCAGGCACATCAATCATGAGTCTTTCTACCGGCTCGCACAACTTTCCGTCAATCTCCTTCATCAATACTTTTGGAGTGCTGACCGAGAATTCATATCCCTCCCGACGCATAGTTTCAATCAGGATAGAGATATGCATTTCTCCTCTGCCTGCCACCTTAAAACTATCGGTGGTCTCCCCCTCCTCTACCCTAAGGGAAACATCTTTTAGCAGTTCCCGCATCAGACGGTCACGAAGTTGTCGGGATGTGACAAATTTCCCCTCCTTGCCTGCAAAGGGACTGTCATTGACCGAGAAGGTCATCTCAATGGTAGGTTCGCTGATTTTTACAAAAGGAAGAGCCTCAGGGTTTTCCACTGCCGTAACAGTATCACCAATGGTAATATCAGTCACGCCCGAAAAACAGATAATATCTCCCACCTTTGCGCTTTCTGTCGGAGTTCTGCCAAGACCGTCAATTTGATAGATATTGACAATCTTAGACTTGTAGGGTTGATGCTTCCCGTGATAATCACAGATCATGACCTCTTGGTTCTGTTGTATCGACCCGCGCTCTACTCTGCCGATGGCAATTCTGCCGACATATTCATTATAGTCAATGGAGGATACCAGCATTTGCAGAGAACCCTCTTCATCCCCCTCGGGCGCAGGGATATAGTTCTTAATTGTTTCAAACAATACGGTTAGGTCCTTCCCCGGTTCATACTGGGAAAGGGAGGCTGTACCTGCTCTGCCGCTACAGAAAATAATAGGGCTTTCTAACTGTTCATCACTTGCGTCCAGATCAATCAATAAGTCCAAAATTTCATCCGGAATCTCATCCAGTCTTGCATCCGGACGGTCAATCTTATTGACAACAATAATCACACGATGCTGCATTTCCAGCGCCTTTTGGAGAACAAAACGGGTCTGGGGCATGGGTCCCTCTGCCGCATCAATCAGCAGAATAACCCCGTTTACCATTTTCAGAATACGCTCTACCTCTCCACTGAAATCAGCATGCCCGGGGGTATCAATAATATTCATCTTGATATCCTGATAATACACAGATGTGTTCTTGGCAAGAATGGTAATGCCACGCTCGCGCTCCAGGTCATTGCTATCCATGACCCTCTCTTCTACCACCTGATTTTCCCGATAGATGCCGCCTTGTTTAAGCATCTCGTCAACCAGGGTAGTCTTACCATGGTCAACATGGGCAATGATGGCAATGTTTCTCAAATCCTCTCTCTTCATGTCAATCACTCTCTTTCTTAACGGAGAAAAACGCAGTCTTGTGGACTGCGTTTATTTATTGTTTATTCAGCATCTGCCAACGCCACAACGACCTTGCGCGCAGGTTCTTCGCCCACACTGTAGGTCTTTACCTTGGTGCTGTTCTGCAATGCAGAATGGATAATCCGGCGTTCATTGGGAGACATAGGCTCTAGTGTTACCGCTTTTCTGTCACGCAGAACACGGCGTTCCAGACCTTTTGCCAATTTTACCAGCGTTTCTTCTCGCTTTGCACGATAGCCCTCAGTATCTACATTCACCTTAATATAGGAATTCTTTTCTTTATTCACATACAGGCTGGTCAAATATTGTACCGCATCTAATGTGTCACCGCGTTTGCCAATCAGCAATCCCATTCTGGAACCGGCTACCGTTACCTCTACGGAATCTCCGCTGTTGACTACCGCAACCTCTGCATCCGAAAGGCCCATTTTATGTACCAGTTCGGTTACAAAATACTGGGCATCCTGCAAAGACTTCTCGGTTACCTCACGCTTTTTGCCGGCATGTTTATCTTTTTTCGGCTCTTTTGCTTCCAATTGTGTTGTTGCAGACTCTTCTTTTGCTGCTGGCTTGACCGTTGTCGGTTCAGCCTTCTTCTTTTTCCGACCTTCAGGGCCTACATGGTCTTTAAATTCCGGATTCTGTTTGGGAGCATAGGGATTATCCCCGCTCTCTGTCTGTTTAGGAGCACGGCTCTCTACAATTTTACGAAGCTTTTCTTCTTCCTCTGCTTCTTTGGTAATCCATGCAGAGATGATGACTTCTTTGCCCAAAAGCAGACCCATCAAGCCTTTGCCTACTTCTCGTTCTACCTGATAGGACAGTTCTTCCACCGGCACACCAAATTCTTCTGCCGCCAGCTTCAGTGCTTCTTCTTTACTTTTTGCGTTTTTTTCTATTTTTCTTAACATTGACGATCTCCCCTTCGATTTGTTCCTCGGTTACATCAACCTTGATTACTTTATCCAGTACCACCTGCTGTGCCATCTGCAACAGATTGCTTACCACCCAGTAAAGACCAATTGCTGCCGGCAAGGTAAATGCAAACCATACCGAGATAAAGGGCATAAACAGGCTCATGCTCTTCATCGCATTCGGTTTTTCCTCTCCGTTGGCATCTGTTTGGGGTGGCTGCTGAGGCTGCATTGCCTGTGAAAGCTTCATTGATGCAAAGGCAGACAAACCGGATGAAATCGGAATCAGCCACATAATTGCTATCTGCAAGGTCAGGCCATCGGCTCTCCCCAGAAGAAGCTGCAACAGAGCACCCAGGTTTGGTGTCTGAGAAAGATCCATCCCCAGGAAATTAAAGTTGATTATTTCATAAGTTTTTCCGCTGCCCGCAATCCAGTGATTGTTCACAATCTCCGGATAGGTCTGCATCAAACGCGCAATCGGAATTTCATATCGTTTTACCAATGTATAACCATTCTGTGCCAACTGGTCAAGAGAGGTCATCTTGATTTCAGCTAAAAATGCACCAATGGCATCCGGGTTCACCTCGCCCCATTCCTTCAGGGCATTAACAAGACGCCAGGATTCCTCTTTCGGCAAACCTATCAAATAGGTAATCGGACCTTGTACTACCCAATAAAGCGCCATCAAAATCGGCAACTGAATCAACAACGGAAGACATCCGCTCATGGGATTGACCTGATACTTTTTGTATATCTTCATGGTTTCCATGCTCAGCTTCTCTTTGTCATTGGCATACTTTTGCTGAATCTCGTTGAGCAAAGGCTGGAGTTTTTGGGTCTTCATGATAGACCGTTGCTGTTTTACCGTCAAGGGCAACAGAATCGCCTTGATCAAAATGGTAAACAAGATGATGGCCACGCCGTAGTTTCCAACCAGCATGTTACAATATTTTAAAATCCAACCCAAAGGATAAGTAATAAAACTCACCGTATGGTTCCTCCTTATAATACATTAAGGAAAGTCAATCCCGCCCTTGGAAAGGGGATTGCACCTTAAGATTCTCCAAATTGATTTCCATCCGCCCCGCAGAACTCCGTACTTTTGAATTGCCATATAGGCATACTGAGAGCAGCTGGGATAAAAGCGGCAACAGGGCTTCTTAAGCGGAGATATCCACCGCTGATAGAGTTCAATCAACCAAATCAGCAGTAGTTTCATCGCTGAGCACCCCCAGTTTCTTTAAAGAGGCATAAAAATCCCGCCGCACCTTTGCAGCCGGTGCCTCAACGGTACAGGTGCGTGCCACAATGCAAAAATCATACCCGGGCTTCAGCTCCGGCAAAGCATCGCGAAACAGCTCCCGAATCCTGCGCTTGGCACGATTTCGTTCTACGGCACCGCCTACCTTTTTTCCGGCAGTAATGCCAAGCCGACAAACCTCTAGCCGGTTCTTTGCTGTATAAACCACCATTGTGGGCGCAACAAAAGACGCCCCCTTGCGGTAAAGCCGCTGAAACTGTCCGTTACGGTTCAAACTGATAATTTTCATGGGATACCCCTTATCGTTCTGTACAAATAGACAAAAAGACGCCGGCGGGCGTCTTTGGGACTGTCAAAAAACTTATGCAGACAGTTTCTTTCTGCCCTTTAATCTTCTTCTTGCCAAAACCTTGCGGCCGTTCTTAGAACTCATTCTCTTTCTAAATCCGTGTTCCTTTGCGCGCTGTCTTTTCTTAGGCTGGAATGTTCTCAGCATTGCGATCCCTCCTTCAAATCTGTATGTTGTGTTACACTATTTCTAAATCACAAGAAAATCTGTATTATTTTATCATGTTTACTCTTGCTTGTCAACCCCATTTTCAGAGAAAAAAATTTTTTATCTTTTTTTTAACCCAAAATAGAATATCTTGTTGTAGAAAATTCTTCCGCCCACCACATTTTGTAACTTGTCAAAAAAAAGGTTTTTTTCAACAAAATTTCGGCTTTTTGGGTGTTGAAATTTTTTTCTTTTATGTTATAATAAGATTACAGAAGCGTTACGGTTATCGTTTTT
>JAZOWR010000415.1:0-11089 GCA_045659345.1 Ructibacterium sp. | reverse complement strand
TGTTTAAAACTTTCCAGGGTGTCACCGAGGACAGCAAGAACGAACTGTATCTCCGTCCGGAAACTGCGCAGGGTATCTTTGTTAACTTCAAAAATGTACAGAGAACATCCAGAAAGAAAATCCCCTTCGGTATTGGTCAGGTGGGTAAATCCTTCCGTAACGAGATTACCCCCGGAAACTTTACCTTCCGTACCCGTGAGTTTGAACAGATGGAGCTGGAATTCTTCTGCAAACCCGGCACAGACCTTGAGTGGTTCCGTTACTGGAAGGATTATTGCAAAAACTTCCTGCTTTCTCTTGGCATCAAGGAAGAAAATTTAAAATTGCGTGACCATGAGCAAGAGGAGCTCTCTCACTACAGCAACGCTACCACCGATATTGAATTTATGTTCCCGTTTGGTTGGGGCGAACTGTGGGGAATTGCCGACAGAACCGACTTTGACCTGATGCAACACAGTAACCACAGCGGAGAGAAGATGGAGTATACCGATCCTGAGACCGGAGAAAAATATGTTCCCTATTGTGTAGAGCCGTCTCTGGGTGCAGACCGTGTGGCTTTGGCATTTTTGGTTGAGGCATATGACGAAGAAGTGATAGATGCCGAGAAGAATGATATTCGTACCGTGATGCGCTTCCATCCGGCACTGGCACCGGTGAAGGCGGCAATTTTGCCTCTTTCTAAAAAACTTTCTGACAAAGCAAACGAGGTCTATGGGATGCTGGCATCTGAGTTTGTTTGTGAATTTGACGAATCCGGCAGTATTGGTAAAAGATATCGTCGTCAGGACGAAATCGGTACACCCTTCTGTATTACCTATGACTTTGAGTCTGAAGAAGATGGCAGCGTAACCATTCGTCACCGTGACAGCATGGAACAGGAAAGAGTGAAGATTGAAGACCTGAACGAATATATTCGCAAGGCGATAAAGTTCTAGGATAATAGGGTGTGATGGTATGGCGTTTCAAAAGATACGGGGGAACGAAACGGTCAAGGATTTGCTGACCCATATGCTGTCTGTCGGTCGTGTAGGACATGCATATATCATTGAGGGGGCAAAGGGTACCGGTAAGATGACGCTTGCTAAGGCGTTTGCCGGGACCTTGCTTGGCACTGAAAAACCGGAGAGTCATCCGGATTTTACAGTGGTGACCAATACCCTGTATGACCCTGCCAAAAAGACGGATACCGTGCTGGTAGATACCATTCGCAGCATGAAAAAGGATGTATACATTCGCCCGTATCAAGGGGAGAGAAAGGTCTATATCATCCCCAAGGCGGATAGTATGCTTGCACCGGCACAAAACAGCTTGCTCAAGGTGTTTGAAGAGCCGCCTGCATACTGTACCATTGTGCTTCTGGCAGAAAACGCCAACAGCTTTTTGCCCACTATATTATCCCGTGCGGTACTGCTCCGGATGCATCCGGTGAGCAGAGAAGAGGTAACGCAGTATTTGATGGATGAAAAGGGGCTATCCGAGGAAGAAGCTATGCTTCCTGCCGTAATGAGCGGCGGCAGCATTGGTAAAGCGCTTGAGATGTTAGAAGATACAGATGCCGCAGCCCTCCGCGAGGAAGTTTTGACCAAGGTACTTAAGCTGGGGACCGGAACTTATCGGGATTTGTATGAATTGATTCGATTGATGAAACAAAATCGAGCGGATAGCGTCTTACTATTTGAGGTCCTGCTTTCTTGGAGCAAGGATTTGATGGCACTCAAATTGGGCAGCGGGGTTGTCGCTAACAGGGATAAGAAAGAGGAATTACATCGGTTCTGTACCCTGATTCCCAGACACTCGGCGGCTCGGTTTGCTGAGATTACCATGAAGTATCAGCGTATGATTGCGCAGAATGCAAATTATCCGATTGCTGTACTCTGTATGGCGACGGAATATTGGGAGGAAATCCATGATAGAAATCATAGGAGTTAAATTCAGCGGTGCAGGAAAGTCATATTACTTTGACCCCAAAGGCATCCGGACAGAACAGGGACAGCATGTTCTGGTTGAGACATCCCGGGGCATAGAAATGGGCAAGGTAGTCATTCCCAACCAGATGATAGAGGAGAGTGAGGTTGTATCTCCCCTCAAACCGATGATTCGTATTGCCACTGAGGCCGATTTTAAGCAGGCAGAGGAAAACAAAGAGAAGGAAAAGGAAGCCTTTGCCTTGGCGACAGAAAAGATTGCTGAGCATAAACTGGACATGAAGCTGGTTGGGGCAGAGTATACCTTCGACCGCAGTAAGATTCTGTTTTATTTTACAGCAGATGGAAGGGTTGACTTTAGGGATCTGGTTAAGTCTTTGGCAGGGGTGTTTCGTACCCGAATCGAACTTCGCCAGATTGGCGTTCGTGATGAAGCACGCCAGTTAGGAAGTCTGGGCATTTGCGGACGGTTTCTGTGCTGCAGCACCTTTTTAAATGACTTTCATCCGGTATCGATTAAGATGGCAAAGGAACAAGGCCTGTCGCTAAACCCAACTAAAATTTCCGGTGTATGCGGCAGATTGATGTGTTGCTTGCAATATGAGCAGAATGCCTACGAGGATATGCTCTCTAAGATGCCCAAACGCGGCGATAAGGTAGAGACCCCCGACGGTGTCGGCATCGTGGCTGACACTGCCACCTTAAAAGGACAGATTAAAGTAAAGTTTGTGGATGATAACGGAGAAACCTTGCGGTTTGAAAACTATGTGCTGGGAGACTTCGGTATCCTGGATAAAAACGGCAAGGTCCGGCTGACCCGTTCGGAAGAACAAGAGGAAAAACCCGTTCTCGAAACGGCTGAGGCAGACACAGAGGCCGTAGAAGCGAAGGAGTCTGCAGAGGAAAATAAACCCAAAAAGAACCATCGCAAACCTCGGCGCAGGAAGCGTGGAAACAGAAACGGCAAAAAGCCGGAGCAGACAGAAAAGACAGAAAATAACGCAGGTAACGGCGGCTACGGCAACGGATACAGTGAATAAAAAAAGATGATTCCGCATCGCGGAATCATCTTTTTTGTATTACACATCTTTTTTACGCCACTTAAGCAGAGGGGAGATTCGTTTATAAAGAAGAAAGGTCACAAGAGAGACCAAAGTTCCCTTTAAAAGATTAAAGGGTGTCACGCTGAGTAAGATGACCTTAGCCTGATTGTCTACATAGGGGAGAATCTTTTGGCACATTGCAATAATTGCTTCCATAGGTATCCCCATCACTTTGGTATAAAACGGGAACATAATAAACAGATTCGAAAAGATGCCAAGAAAAGAAAAAGCAATCACTCCTGTCAGCAAGCCAATCAGAGCGCCTGCCCGGGTTCGATGATTTTGGTAAATCCATCCGGCAGGGAGAACAAAGGCACAACCCAATAAAAAGTTGGAAAACTCTCCGATTCCCGCTGTGCTGGTAATAAAGAGATGAAGCGCATTTTTAGTAAATTCGGTCAGTATCCCGGCAAGAGGACCAAAGGAAAATGCCAGTATCAAAGAAGGAATATCCGAAAAATCCAGTTTAATAAAGGCAGGAGCAATCGGAAGACTGAGTTCTAAGAACATCAGTACAAAGGAAATGGCTCCGGCAATACCGACCGTGGTTAAAATTCGAATGTTTGTGGGGTTGTTGTTTTGCATAAATATCCTCCTTAATAAGTAAAATCCCCTGAAGCAAGGCGATGCTTCAGGGGAGAAAAACACGCAAGGCGTGCATCAACTTCTTTCATCCAGACTATACTGTCGGCTTCGGAGTCTCACCGAATCTGCAAGAAAACTTGCTCGCGGGCTTTACCGCCGGTACGGAATTTCACCGGTCCCTGAAGTGGGTATTATTCAATTATAGATGGCCCGGCCGCCGGCGTTGTTGTCGGCATGGGGGTTGTTGAAGGAGTAGGAACAGGAGTTGCGGACGGAACCGCAGGCTCGGCAGTGCCTGTCCCCGATGGTGGGTCGGAGGAAACTGCCGGGGCAGTTTCGGCCGGTGTTGGGGGTTTAGGAGTATCCGGAGTTGCTTCCGGCTCCGAGCCTTCAGAGAGAGCCGGGGGTTCTTCCGGTTCTGCACTTGCTGAGGGAGCAGGGGTTTCCGAGGGCTCCGGCGGAACATACCGGCTGGAACTTAAAGCTTCCCGATGAATTTCTTCTCCGTTCTTTTTTACAACTCGTGTGGCAGAATAGAGATATCCGCCACCGCTGCGGAGAATATCCACCGAAATATTTTCCGGATTATATCCCCAGATGCTAAATGTCAGAACACCGCCGGATGCCTGTGATGAAATCTTGACAGGATAAGGGGTATTGTTTCTCAGCCGCAAATCCAGTGCCCCCTGAGAAATGGTTGCATCCAGACCCGCCGGCATATAACTGACCAGCATACTGTGGTTGTGGCGTTCTAAGATTTCCAAATTTGCATAAAGTGCCGCAGCATAAAGCGTAGAGGAGGGTTGGCAGATACCGCCGCCCAGTCCGCTTTCTACCTTGTTGCCTACATAGACCGGCGCTGCCAGATAGCCGTTGGCGGTTGTGCGTGGCAGAATCGTTTTATCGTAAGAAAATTCCTCGCCGGGCATCAATTCATAGCCATTGACCCTTCCGGCAGCAAGACGGACATTGTTGTTCCGTGCTGCTGTGCCGCTATAATAGGTGGTATAGCTTCCCAGTTTGTCTTTGTATAGAGTCTCGGTAAGCGTAAGGGATAACACTTCCGGTTCAATGGTGGTGACTGCAAACGAAACAGTGGAATTGCCGGAATGCTCCATGCTTTCAACAGCTTGTTTTACAGTATCTTTATCTACCGAGCATTGCAGTTTCTCTCTGACAACGGTAACCTTGCCGTCATCACCTTTGGTATAATAGGCGTCTTCGGCAGGAGAGGTCAGCCAGGCATAAAACTCATCAAGATTTAAGGGTGCTGCAGGAGTGGTGATAGGGGTGAGAACAAGGTCAGAAAACGCTAAGTTTTGCATCTGCAGTTCCAGCTGTTCGATGACAGCATCCCGATCCACCTTTACACCGGCAACCGGAGCATGAATGATCACGGTATCCGGCTCTATTTCAAAGGTGTATCCCACCGGCTCAACCTCATAAGGCTCTGCCGTTTTGTCAATGGTGCGGGAGAGCAGATCTAGGTCATAGGTAATGATAGGATCAATGGTTGTGGAGGTAAAGGATTGACGGGCAAAGGCAATGGCGCGGGCGATAGGATTCTTGTTCCCACCGATTGCCAGCACAGCGTTCATCGTCTCCTTGTTTTGATAGGTAACTCCCAGCGCATCGGTCGAAAGCTCCTCTGCTGTGTCCCCGCAGGAGATGGAGAAGGTAACGCCATTGATTTTTGCATTGTCATAGGTGTTTTGCAGCAAAGCAAGTGCCTCAGCTTCAGATTTTCCGGAAAGGTCCAAATCGCCGACATAAACATTCGGGAAAATACCTTCATAACCGCTTACATAGACGGTTAAGGCTGAAAGGGACAAAACAATAAGCAAAAGAAGCCCCCCAAGTGTAATCCACAAGGACTTTCTTTTGTTTTTAGGTCTGTTGGCATCTTCAGACATGAACTCACTCCCCGATTGAACCTGATTTGTTATCTCATCATACTATAGTTTTCTCAAAAATGCAACCTTTTTGTATTATATGCGGACAGAATTAACTACATGTGTCTAAAAGCTCCAGCAAAAGCCGGGTGTTTTCCAATGCTCTTTGCCGGGATTCTTCGCCGACTGCCTGCAGCTGTTTGGTTAAAGTATCCCGGGATGCTATGATTTTATCTACATATCGGCAAAGAGTAATTGGGTTTATGGCATCGACCGATTGGATCAAATCCTGCCCAATATACTGCATCATTGCCTCAACTTTTGGGTCATAGGTCAAGCCGATCACCGGAGTCCCCATTTTTGCTGCATATATCAGAATATGCAAGCGCATGCCCAAAATAAACTCTGCTCCGCCAACAATTCCCAAAAGTTGGGAGGGAGAGGCGTGTTCTGTGAGCAGATAACCAGTTTCTCTCATCGCGTCAAGCGTGTTATGTGCAGTTGCGGTATCACGAGTCGGCTGCATGGGAATCAGCAAAATCTCGGTTTCATAGGTTTTTTTGATGTAGTCCGCTACCACGGCAACGGTTTTCTCCATCTCCTTGTCGGCTTTTTTCCAGGGCCTGAGCGCAATCACGCAGTATTTTTTTCCGCTTGGAATACCGGCTTTTGCGACCAGGTGTGCAGATTCCTCCGGGTTTGCTGCTACCAGATGAAATGCCGGATCGGCGGTCACTAATGTATTGGGATTCGTTACCCCAAACTGTCTTAATTCTTCCAGCGAAGAGGGTTCACGCAGGGTAATTAAGTCCACATTGTCCAGAGTACGGCGAATCAATGCGTGATTGTTTTCGTGGAGAATAGGACCGATTCCGTTAGCATAGAGCATCACCTTAGCACCCAGTTTTTTTGCCAGTCGAATGACAGACAGGTAATAGAGCAGGGACTTGTCCGATGTCACATCCTGAATCAGACTGCCACCACCGCTAATCAGTAAGCGGGTTTTGCGCATATACCATAAAATCCGAAGAAGATCAAACCGATGAATGGCATCAATGCCATACACTGCCTTGGTCTCTGCAGGGTCGTTGGAAAGGGCAAGAATTCGAAGTTCCGGCCGTGCCGCGCTGATGCTGTCCACCATTGCTTTTAGAATAGAATCATCGCCGCTGTTGTGAAATCCGTAGTAGCCGGAAATCATAATGTCAATCTTTCCGTGGGGCAAGCGAATGGGGTTTGTGGTAAGATAAGCGTCGATGTCAGAAAACTCCTCGGTTGCCACCTCGTTGATTTTGCTGTTTTTAATAATAGAAACATACATCCTCATGGCATCATCTGCCATGGTATCCATGGAATAATGCTCTATGACGGTTCGGCGGGAAAAGGCACCCAGTTCTGCCTGACGCTCCGGCGTTGCGGTTAAAACGGTAAGAATATCTTGTTTTAATTGTTCTGTAGTGGTCTCTTTGCAGCCGCGACAGCAGAAGTTGGTGTCGATGGAAACATCCAACTTGTCTTGGTCAAAAATGCCAATATACCCTTCGTTGCCGGCAATAATAGCGGGCTTTTCGCATGCCATCGCCTCCAAAGCAGCACGGCTGACGCCGATAAACAGGTCGGCACTTGCGGCAAATTGATTGATGTCGGTACGGCTTCCGGTGGTGATAATCAAACGCCGGTTCAGGCGTTGGTTTACAGCCTCTGCCTCCGAGCAAATTGCCTCAAAGTCGTTGCCGCCGCCCACAATTACAATCTCCAGATTGTCAATTTCTTTTACCAAATCCTCAGCGGCTGCAATCAGTTTATGCGCCGCCAGCGAACGGTCGGTATCCATGCGGCTGCAGTAGGTGATGCGGGTCTTATCATCAGTTAGATGAAATTCCTTTGCAATGGCGGAGAAATCTGTGTCCTTGGAGAATTTTTCGGTGTCGATTCCGTTGATGGTCACCCGAATGTTTTCGTCCAAAATACCGTAGTTGTCAATCAAATAGGTCTTAATATCATCGCTGACAGCAAGAGAACGGTTTCCCCAACGGGTGAGAATGTTATAGGGAAAGCGGGTAGAAAACACCCAGTGTGCCGTCGTTACAAACCGAAAGTGATAGCGGCTATGCAAAAGTCCACATAAAAAGGCAGGAATTCTGGCATGAGCATGAACCACATCAATCTGGTTGTCAAAAATAATTTCCTTTAATTGCTTGTATGCCTGATACATGCAAAGTGGATTTTTGCTATGAAAAGGAACCTTGATGTGACGGATGCCGGCATCAGTCAGTTCTTTTTCGTAGGCGCCGCCGTTGGAGGCGACAATGATCTCAATCCCTCGTTTTGCCAATGCTTTGGAAAGCTCTACAATATGGGTTTCCGCACCGCCGATATCCAGCTTCATGGTTGCCATTAAAACACGCATACAGATAACTCCTTTCGCCCAGTTTATAGTTATTGTATACCAGATTTTACACGGTGTCAATAAATCCCGCGTGTTGTTTGTTGTTTTTGACAAAAAACCTGATACATGATTGAATTTTTGTTACATTTTTGTTATAGTATTAAAGATAGAATTATGATATACTGAGAGTAAAAGTAGAAATGGAGGAATAAATAATGAATCGTGTTTACAATTTCTCCGCCGGTCCCTCAATGCTTCCGGTTGAGGTACTGGAGCGGGCGCAAAAAGAGATGCTGGACTATGCCGGCAGCGGACAGTCCGTTATGGAGATGAGCCACCGCTCATCAGAGTATCAGGCAATTATAGATGAGGCAGAGGCATTGCTGCGGGAATTGATGCAGATTCCGGATAACTATAAGGTGTTGTTTTTACAGGGCGGAGCATCGACACAGTTTGCAATGATTCCGTTGAACCTGGGAAACAAAAACAAGGTTGCAGATTATGTAATCACCGGTCAGTGGGCAAAAAAGGCGTACCAGGAGGGCGGCAGATACCTGCAAGCCAACGCCGTTGCATCCAGTGCTGATAAAACCTTCTCATACCTCCCTAAGGTAGATAAGTCCATGTTGACACAGGGCGCAGACTTTGTGCATATTACTTATAATAACACCATTTACGGAACCCACTATAACACTATGCCCGATTTTGGCGATGCAGTTGTAGTTGCAGATATGTCCTCTTGTATCTTGTCAGAGGAAGTAGATGTCAGCAAGTTTGGATTGATTTACGCCGGAGCACAAAAGAATATGGGACCTGCCGGTGTTACTGTGGTGATTGTACGCGAGGATTTGCTGGACAATGCAATGGAAATCACTCCCACCATGCTGAACTATCAGACCCATGCAGAAAACGGTTCTATGTTCAACACCCCGCCCACCTATGCTATCTACATTGTTAAGATGGTATGTGAATGGGTGAAAGAAATTGGCGGCGTGAAAGCAATGCAGGAGAGAAATCAGGCAAAGGCAAAGATCTTGTACGATTTTCTGGATTCATCCAAGATGTTCCGCGGTACTGTAGTGCCGGAGGACCGTTCGTTGATGAATGTGCCCTTTGTCACCGACTCTGATGAACTCAATGCTAAATTCATCAAAGAGGCAAAAGAGCAAGGATTTATCAATCTGAAGGGTCACAGAAGCGTCGGCGGTATGCGTGCCAGCATCTATAACGCTATGCCCAAGGAGGGCGTAGAAGCATTGGTCAAATTCATGCAGGAATTTGAGGCAAGGAATTAGGAGGAATCCCCATGTATCAGATACAAACCTTAAACAAAATCTCCTCAAAGGGACTTAGCCGGTTGGGAGAAAATTATAACTGTCAGGATGCGATAGAGAATCCGGATGGCATCATTCTGCGTAGTTTTAATATGCATGATATGGAGCTGCCTGAGAGCTTGCGGGCAATTGCCCGTGCCGGTGCGGGTGTAAACAATATCCCGATTGAAAAGTGTACCGAGCAGGGTGTTGTGGTATTCAATACCCCCGGTGCCAATGCCAATGCGGTAAAGGAACTGGTGCTTGCAGGGTTGTTCCTTGCCTCCAGAAAGATTGTACAAGGAATCGAGTGGACCAAAACCTTAATCGGTGAGGGGGATGCGATTTCCGGTCTGGTAGAGAAAGGAAAGTCCAATTTTGCCGGCCCGGAGCTGGAAGGCAAGGTCCTGGGCGTGGTTGGCTTGGGTGCCATCGGTGTTCGGGTTGCCAATGCAGCACACCATCTGGGTATGGAGGTTATTGGCTATGACCCGTATCTTTCTGTTGATGCAGCGTGGAGCCTGACCCGTTATGCCCATAAAGCGAATGACCTGAAAACCCTGTTGGAGCAGGCAGACTATATTACCATTCATGTTCCGGCAACTCCTCAGACCAAGGGCATGTTTAACGCAGAAGCATTTGCCGCTATGAAAGATGGCGCACGGTTGCTTAACTTCTCCCGCGATACGCTGGTGAATGAGGATGATGCAATTGCGGCACTGGATAGCGGAAAGCTGGCAGCATATGTGACAGATTTTGCCAGCGAGAAGCTGCTGCAAAGAGCAGATGTCATCTGCATGCCGCATCTTGGTGCATCTACTCCTGAGAGCGAAGAGAACTGTGCACAAATGGCAGCGGACGAAATCAAGGATTTTCTCGAGAACGGAAACATAAAAAACAGTGTGAACTTCCCCAACTGTGATATGGGAAAGGTACATGGTACCCGTATTACCATTTTGCACAAAAATGTACCCAATATGCTCAAACAGTTCACCGATGCTTTGGCAAGTGTGAATATTGAGAATATGCTTAACAAGAGCAAGGGTGAAAATGCCTATACCATGATTGATGTTGCAGGAGAGCTGCCTGTGGATATCAAGGCTGCAATCGAGAAGGTTGATGGCATAATCAAGGTTGTTTTATTATAAGGATAAGCAAAGCGCACGCTTGTAGTAAAGATGAAGACGCCTTGATACTGCTGCCGGCTCGGTGATTGTGGTCTATCTTTTATGACACAGTTTGTTCGGCATAGGGTCAAGCGTCACGCTTGTAGTAAATTAGATGGTTGCGTGCACAGAGAGTGATCTCGTGCATGAGGAAAGTCCGGGCTCCGTAGGACAAGGATGCAAGCTAACGGCTTGTGGAGGCGACTCTAAGGAAAGTGCAACAGAAAGATACCGCCTGTATCTTACAGGTAAGGGTGGAAAGGCGAGGTAAGAGCTCACCCGCGGTTATGGTGACATAACGGCGCTGTAAACCCCATCCGGAGCAACATCTGACCGGGAGGCTAAGTCGGTCCGGCATCTCCCAAAAAGATGGCTAGAGGCGTATGGTGACATGCGTCCCAGATAGATGACCATCCATGACAAAACCCGGCTTACGGTTTGCTACAACTAAAAGAACCCGCTTTTTGCGGGTTCTTTTTTGTATAAAGAGAACCCAACTTTGTTGGGTTCTCTTTGCTGTATCAGACTTATTTGCCTTCTTTGATTGCTGCCTGAGCTGCTGCCAGTCTCGCAATCGGAACACGGAAGGGAGAGCAGGATACATAGTCAAGTCCAATCTGGTGACAGAACTCAACAGATACCGGGTCTCCGCCGTGCTCGCCGCAGATACCAACATGGAGTTTGGAATTCACAGGCTTACCAAGTTTGATAGCCAT
>JAZOWR010000414.1:0-10266 GCA_045659345.1 Ructibacterium sp. | reverse complement strand
ACCTCACTGAGATACCTATGCCATATCCTATCCGGCATCCTTATCTGGGGTGTCTATGCCGAGGAGGGCCAGACCGTGCTTGCCTATTCCCTGATCTACCACGGCTCGTATATGGTTCCGGAAATCATAATAACCACCGCTGTACTTGCCCTTATTTCCGGCTTTGTCACCTCCCGCACCGCATAAAGGAGGAAGGGGGACGAAGGAGGAAGGGGGACGGTTCTCCGTCCCCCTTTTTTTGTTTTCTGCACGCAGCAGGAGGAGGGAGAACCGTCCCCTATCCTCCTTTGTTCTTTTTGGGAGGAGGGAGAACCGTCCCCTGTCCTCCTTTTTAGTCTAATAGGGCGAGCATGGTTTCCATGTTTGTTTCTGCATATTCAATCTCTGCCGAGTAGGCGCGGGCAATGTCTATCAGTTCCTCCATAGATGATTGTGCCGATAGCGCCATCAAAAGCTCGGTACTAATCAGGGCAAAGGCGATTCTTGCCCGGATTCTGCCGTCATAGAGTCCTTCCGGCAGATGGCGGTAGATAAAATATCCCAGCAATTGCTCGTATGCAATCTCCCTTTCCTTTCCAAAGGTTTGGGGGATTTCTTTTATTTGAGAAAGCCGTTCGATGCTGTTTTCCCATTCGCTGTCTAGGCGTTCCAACCGCCTCAGTATCTCTGCCCAGGCGGCATATCCCCTGACCGGCAAAGAAATCTCGTATTCCTCTGCTATGTTTTGCATCCGCTCCCGAATCGAAAGCTCCCTATCCTGCAACCGTTCAAAAATCCGCTCTCTGAGAGCAAAGAATGCTAACTCCTGCGGCTCGGCTTCCTCCTTTTCGCCGGAGAGACAGACCAGACGGGTTTTTGCTTCTCTTTGCAGAATCAATTCTGCCGCCGCCTCGCAGCAAAGCCCCAGCCCCAGCTCCTCTCTGTCGGTGAAAAAGTTGCGGAATCTCGGATGGTCGGCACAAATTTGGCACAGGGCATCCTCCCCCAGATGCAGAATAATATCACAGAGGTTGTCGGGATTTAAAAACACACACCGCTCTCCCTCGCCCAGACAAAAATGCGGTTCTGTCCCGTGACAAATCCCCTGAGAAAGCCGTTTACCAAACGCCCCCGCCTCTTCCCGGTAGCGGTCATAGGTTTCTTTGTCAATGTCGATTTCCCAACCAATACAACAGTTATGCCTGCATCGTTGATGGATGCAGGCAAATTCTTGATAATAATCCGGTGCATATAGATTCATACTCTCACCCCAAAAACGCTTTTAGCTCTTCCAGATGCCGCAAAGCGGTCTCTCTGCCGATATCGTATGCCCGCTGCAGGTTTTGCGGATTTTTTTCAATCCGGCTCATGGGCAGGTCGACCTCCGGCTGAAGCACCATTAGGTTAGGCGTTCCCTTGCGTGCCTTAATATCATCTAGCGATTGGTTGTAGACCAGGTGTCTTCTCTCCAGCGCCTCAACCAGCTTTGGGTATTTGCGAAACAGCAACCGCATGAGCGGCAGCATTTTATTGGGGGTTTTGCGATAGGATTCGGGCCTGGTGAGAATCACCAGATTTTTCTCATAGCCGATACTTTCAAAAAATCTAAGCGGAATGGAATCTGCGATACCGCCGTCCAGCATCTTTCTGCCGTCGACCTCTACCACCCTTGATGCCAGCGGCAGCGATGCCGATGCCCGAAACCACTCCATCTCGTTGTAGCTCATCTTACTGCACCGATGGTAGACCGCCTGACCGTTTTCTACATCGGTACAAACCAGATAAAACTCCGCCGGATTTTGTTCAAACGCTTCGTTGTCAAACACATCCAATTCGTCCGGCAGTTTATGGTAACAAAAATCCGCACCGTATAAATCTCCGGTTGTAATCCAAGAATAAAGACTGCAATATCTTTTATCTTTTGCATATTTTAAATTATAGCGGAGGGTTCTGCCTTTCTGTCCCGAATGGAAGCTGCATCCAAACGCTGCACCGGCAGAGACGCCAATAACGCCGTCTACCGTCAGCCCCTCTTCCAGCATGACATCTAAAATGCCGGCGGTAAACAAACCCCGCATGGCTCCGCCCTCTAAAATCAATCCTGTTTTCATGTTATCGAGTCCTTTCTTTCCTAAATTATAGCACGCCCTGCATTTTGTGTCAATCAGCCAAAAGTGCTGACACACTTTGCAAACATAAAAAATAATGCAGAATACTGCGCAATAACGAGGTGATTTTTTATGGACAACAACACAACCTGCCATCATCAGGAAATCAGCAATCAAATTCGTTCTTACATTAAGCTGGTGCATCGCCGCAACGCCAACTGCAACTCCATCCCTGACCGCTACTTCAGTGATTTTAATGTCAAGCGCGGTCTTAGAAACGCAGACGCCACCGGCGTGCTTGCAGGCCTTACCACCATTGGCGAGGTTCATGGCTATCTGCTTGACGAGGGCAACAAAGTACCGATAGCGGGAAAGCTTCGCTATCGGGGTATTGATGTAGAAGACATTGTAGAGAATTGCCAAAGGGAACATCGGTTTGGTTTTGAAGAAACCGTTTTTCTTTTGACCTTTGGGTTTTTGCCTGACAAAAAGACCCTGGACGAATTTTCTGCTCTGCTTGCGTCCCGCCGCCCTCTGCCTGCCGGGTTTGCCGAGGATACCATCTTTCAGTCACCCAGCAAAAATATTATGAATAAGTTGGCGCGGAGCGTTTTGACCTTGTATTCTTATGACGAGAATCCGGACAGTACCTCTCTGACCGCCATGATCCTGCAAAGCCTTGACCTAATCGCCCGGTTTCCGGTCCTGATTGCGGACGCATACAGCTGCAAACGCCACTACTTTGACGGTGAAAGTCTGGTGATCCACAATCCTCAGCCGCATCTGTCGGCGGCGGAAAACTTTTTGTATATGCTCCGCCCTGATAACCAATACACCCATCTGGAGGCAGAAATTCTTGATCTTTCCCTGATTTTACACGCAGAACACGGTGGCGGCAACAACTCTGCCTTTGCTGTACGGGTGCTCTCTTCTACCGGAACCGACACCTATTCTGCCATTGCGGCAGCGATCGGTTCTTTAAAGGGACCCAAGCACGGCGGTGCCAATGCCAAGATGCTTACCCAGATGGAGGAAATTAAGACAAATGTGAAGAATTGGGATGATGATGCTGAAATTCTTGCCTACCTGAAGAAGATTCTGCGCAAAGAGGCAGGGGACGGTGCCGGATTGATTTATGGCATGGGGCACGCTGTCTATACCATCTCAGACCCAAGAACCGATATTCTAAAGGCAAAGGCAAAGGAGCTTTCGGAGGTAACCGGCCATCAAAAAGAGTTTGCGCTCTATGATGCGGTACAACGGCTGGCGCCACAGGCGTTTTTGGAGGAGAAAGGCATGACTGCAGCAATCTGCGCCAATGTGGACTTTTACTCCGGCTTTGTATACCGGATGATGGGGCTGCCTCAGGATCTGTTTACCCCCTTGTTTGCTATGGCACGCATTGTCGGCTGGTGCGCCCACCGAATTGAAGAGGTAATGACCAGCAACAAGATTATCCGCCCCGCGTATAAGAGTGTGGTCAGCAGGCTCCCTTATGTCCCGATGGGCAAAAGACCGGAGCTGTCGGGAGAGGAGAATGCCGATTTAAAATAATTTTGGCTCTGTTGCATTGCATACATCAGGGATAAATTCCACCAGCTTTTTTGTTTTTTGTATTGAAATTCTTGCCGCTATGGTATATAATGATACAAATAACAAGGAGGTAAGCATCATGCATATAGATACCAAATGTATACAATCCGGCTATTCTCCGGAAAACGGCGAACCGAGGGTTCTGCCTATCTACCAGAGCACCACATGGAAGTACGCATCCACCGAACAGATGGGTAAGCTCTTTGACCTGGAAGAGAACGGTTACTTTTATACCCGTCTTGCCAACCCCACCAACGATGCGGTTGCCGCAAAAATTGCGGATCTGGAGGGCGGCGTTGCAGCGATGCTGACCTCTTCCGGCCAGGCGGCATGCTTTTATTGCATCTTTAACATCTGTCAGGCGGGCGACCATTTTGTCTGCTCCTCTTCGGTATACGGCGGGACCTTTAACCTGTTTGGTGTTACCATGAAGAAGATGGGCATTGAGGTTACCTTTGTAGATCCTGATGCTGACGAGGAAACGCTAAACCGGGCATTCAAAGAAAACACCAAAGCCATGTTCGGCGAAACCATTGCCAACCCGGCGCTGGTGGTTTTGGATATTGAAAAATGGGCAAAGATTGCCCATGCACATCAGGTTCCTCTGATTATTGACAACACCTTTGCCACCCCTATCAACTGCCGTCCCTTTGAATGGGGTGCTGACATTGTGGTACATTCTACCACCAAATACATGGACGGACACGCTACCTCAGTAGGCGGCGCTATCGTTGACAGCGGTAATTTTGACTGGGAGGCATCCGGCAAGTTTCCGGGTTTGACCACACCTGACGCCTCTTATCATGGCGTCACCTATACCAAAAAGTTTGGCAAGGCAGCATTTATCACCAAGGCAACTGCGCAGGTGATGCGTGACCTTGGTTCGATTCCCTCGCCCCATAATGCATTTTTGCTGAATTTGGGCCTGGAAACTCTGCCTTTGCGAATGAAAAAGCACTGCGACAATGCGCAGGCAGTGGCAGAATATCTGGCAAAGAACCCCAAGGTTTCATGGGTGAATTACTGCGGGCTTCCCGGTGACAAATACCACGAGCTTGCCAAGAAGTATCTCCCCAATGGCTCCTGCGGTGTTATCTCCTTTGGCGTCAAGGGCGGCAGAGAGGCTGCGGTCACCTTTATGGATAGTTTGAAGATGGCAGCCATTGTCACCCATGTAGCAGATGCCAGAACCTCCGTTCTGCATCCGGCAAGCCACACCCACCGTCAGCTCAACGACGAGGAATTAAAGGCGGCAGGTGTAACGCCTGACCTGATTCGGTTCTCGGTGGGTATTGAGAATGCAGAGGATATTATTGCCGATATCCAGCAGGCTCTTGATCAAGTGAAGTAAGAATTCGTGCCTCCCGTCAATGGGAGGCATTCTCATAGGAGGGGTTTTATGCAATACCGGCTCGATTCGAAAAGCGGAAACAAACTTTCTGCGCTTGGCTACGGATGTATGCGGTTTACCAAAAAGAAAGGAAGCATTGATCAGACAAAGGCAGAGCAAGAGCTTGCCTATGCCATTGAACAAGGCGTGAACTATTTAGACACCGCCTATATCTATCCCGGCAGCGAGGTTGCTCTTGGCAAATTTCTTGCCAAGGGGTATCGGGACAAGGTTTATCTTGCTACCAAGCTTCCCCATTATCTGGTGAAGAATCTTCGTCACGCAGACAAGATTTTTGAAGAGGAGCTAGCCCGTCTGCAAACAGAGTATATCGACTATTACCTGATGCATATGCTTACCGACATCGGCGGTTGGGAGCGGATGTGTGACATGGGAATCAGGGAATGGATTCAGTCCCGCAAAGAATCCGGACAGATTCGGCAGATTGGGTTTTCCTATCACGGAGGAACGGCGGGATTTATTAAAATTTTAGAGGCATATGACTGGGATTTTTGCCAGATTCAGTTTAACTACATGGACGAACACTCTCAGGCAGGACTTGCCGGTTTAAAACGCGCCGGCGAATTGGGGATTCCCGTAATCATTATGGAGCCTTTGCGAGGCGGGAGGCTGACAAACGGTCTGCCCACGAGAGCCAAGGAGGTATTTGCCCATGCTGAGCCGAAGCGTTCGCCGGCAGACTGGGCACTGCGCTGGATTTGGAATCACCCCGAGGTCACCTGTGTTCTCTCCGGCATGAACGATGTGGCACAGATTACAGAAAATGTGCGGGTTGCAAGCGAGGCTCTGCCCAATACCCTGACAGAAGAAGAGCTTATGGTCTTTGAAAAGGCAAGGGCGGCAATCAATGCAGCTGTCAAGGTTGGCTGTACCGGTTGCGGATATTGTATGCCGTGTCCTGCAGGTGTAGATATTCCCAACTGTTTTCGGTGCTATAATGTATACGCCTCGGACGGTTGGTTTAACGGACTGCGGGAATATTTTATGACAACTACCCTAAGAAAAACAAAGAGCAACGCCTCTTTGTGCATCGGTTGCGGAAGATGCGAGAAGCATTGTCCCCAGGCGATTCCTATTCGGAAGGAACTGAAAGAAGCCGCCAAAACCTTAGAGCGGCTTCCGTATAAGGCGGCACGGCTGGTTTCAAAATTGGTCAAGTTTTAGGAGGCATTATGGTTCGATTTGCAACAGAAAAGGATATCCCCTTTTTAAAACAAGCGTGGAAGGTCTGTTTTGATGACCCCGACGCCTTTATTGACTGGAATTTCAGCAAAAACTTTTCCCCTTGTGATACCTTGATTGCAGAGGCAGAAGGCGTCCCTGCGTCCAACCTCCAACTGATGCCCCACCGAATCGTACTTCGGGGGCGGGAATATCCCATTAACTATGTATCTGGCGTGGCAACTCTGCCCGAGTTTCGGCATCGGGGTCTTGTGCGGGAGCTGTTTGCCTTTGCTTTTCCCGAGATGCAGCGGCGGGGACAGCCTATCAGCCTGTTGGTGCCCTTTAACTACGAATTTTATCAAAAGTTTGGATATTGCCAATGCTATGAAAAGGTGTTCCGCTTTGCCAATCTTCTGCCGGAGGGAGAGTATATCACAACGATTTCTCCCAACCTGATTGCCGGCCTTGACGGAATTTACCGCAGAGAAATGGCGGAGCGCACCGGCTATGCCCTGCGCACCCATGCGGATTGGCAGAAGATTTTGGAGGATTTGCTCCTTTTATCCCAAGGTCTGGTTTGGTGCTCCTCTGACGGCTACGCACTGATTACTCCCCGCAAGGAGGGTGGCTTTGAAGCACACGAGACACTGGGCAACTGTCCGCTTGTCTTTCAGGAAGAGAGAAAGCCGTTTGCCATGGCACGGATTGTGGATGTCATGCGACTGCTTGAAGATCTTGCGCCGGAATTTAACCGCCCGGTTCGGCTGCGTATTCGTGACGAACAGATTTCAAAGAACAATGTTACTGTAAGCATAGCAAACGGCACAGCAACCCTTTGCCAAGACTTTGACCGAGAAATGGACATCAAGGAGCTGACCGCAGAACTCTTTGGCTTTGGCAGATGTACCATGCTGGATCTGCAAAATCCGTATTTGAACATGATATTTTAAGAAATGTATTGACAAATTATAGGAATCGTGCTATACTAAACCTTGCTTTATGAATAGGGGTATAGCTCAGTTGGTAGAGCAGCGGTCTCCAAAACCGCGTGCCGGGAGTTCGAGTCTCTCTACCCCTGCCATGAAAGAACAAGTTTCTTTGGGAGCTTGTTTTTTTGCTATATAAGGGTATATGGCTTGCAATCCGCCGCACGGTTTTTTGCGTGAGCGGGCAAATGGGTGCAGTCAGACAGAGAGGAGGACGGAGAACCGTCCCCCCTCCTCTGCGAATTGTTAAGGAGGTTTTTGTATGAAGGTTTTAGAAAATTTTAATTACGGAGACAACGAACAACAGCTGTTGGATGTTCATATTCCTGAGGGAGTATCTGAATTTCCGGTGTTTATCAATTTTCATGGCGGAGGTCTGGAAAGAGGAAGCCACGACGAGAGCTTTGAAAGCTTTGTGCCCGACCTTTGCAAAAAAGGTGTTGCTGTTGTTACCGCAACCTACAGAAAATATCCGAACGCAAAGTATCCCGAATTTATCGAAGATGGCGCATCTGTTGTAAAATGGGCGTATGACAACATTCCGAAATATGGAAAAATAAATGGATTCTTTATCGGCGGAACCAGTGCAGGTGCTTATATTTGCATGATGCTTTGTTTTGACCAAAAATATCTGAACAAGCACGGTCTTTCCAACGATATCGTAACGGGGTATTATTTTAATACAGGTCAGGCTACCACCCACTTTAATGTCTTAAAAGAAAGAGGCTTTGAGCCTAAGCGTCATGTGATTGACGAGGCAGGTCCTATCTACCACATTAAGCCTGATGTAACATATCCGCCTATGGAATTTACCCTTACCACAAACGATATGCCCTTACGATATGAGGAGCATGATTTGCTAAAAGCGGTTATGAAAAACCAGGGACACGATATGGAAAAGGTCACCTTTGCTGTCGCAGAGGGCGAAAAGCACAGCATTTATACCTATTACAAAGATGAAGACGGAAATCATATCTATGCACAGATGATTTATGATTTTATCAAAAAATATTTGAATGCATAGAAAGGGAGTGTATTAAAATGAGAATAGAAGAAATTGATAAAAATTTTGCCGCCTCTAAAAACATTCCTGATGACATTGTGTTTTATGACTGCTTTCAGGAGCCTTTTGTCATAAACGGACTTTGCCTTGACAATGACGAGAATATTTTTACAAGAATGCCTCTTTCCTATAAAGACAAAACCCAGAGCGAGGGCGTAAAAATATTGATGCATCATACATCGGGAGGAAGGATTAAATTTGCCACTTCTTCGCCGTATATTGCGGTCACTGTTGAACTTCCGGCTGCTCGCTCGATGAATCATATGCCCGCTACCGGACATTCCGGCGTGGATGCTTATGTTGCCGACAGAGGAGCGAAAAACTATACCTATATTCAGACCTTCTTCCCCGCAAACGCAGTTACGGATACTTCTTATACAAGCTTTCTCCAATTTGGACCGGTTGATGAATATAAAGAAAGAGAGGTTCTTTTGAATCTCCCGCTCTATAACGGGGTTGCCTCTGTCAAGATCGGTATCAAAAAAGGAGAAAAAATATTCGCACCCGTTCCGTATGGTATCAGCACTCCGGTTTATTTTTACGGTTCTTCTATCACACAGGGCGGATGTGCATCAAGACCCGGAAACAGCTATATGGGCCATATCTCAAGGTGGCTTGATTGCGATTTTGTAAACCTTGGTTTCTCAGGCAACGCTAAGGGAGAGCCTGAAATGGCTGAGTATATCGCATCAAAAGAAATGAGCGCCTTTGTTCTCGATTATGATGCGAACGCTAAAACTGTGGAGCATCTGGAGGCAACACACTATCCTTTTTACAAAACAGTAAGAGAAAGTCATCCGGATATTCCTATCATTATGATATCCTACCCCAAATTTGACAAGAAGCCGAGCTTCTTTTCCCTTGCCAAAAACGCCTATCCAAAGGATCATCGCTGGAGTAATGTTGTTGTATTAAAAACATATTTAAAAGCCATAGAGGAAGGCGATGAAAATGTGTATTACATCGATGGCGCTACCGTATTTGGCACAGAGGACCAGGATGCCTGCACGGTGGATGGTTGCCATCCCAACGACCTTGGATTTTACAGAATGGCCAAGACCATATACCCTGTTCTTAAAAAAGCACTGAAACGATAGTTTAAGGAGGATGCGTTAAAATGGCTGCAAGAAGGATTTATGTTGATAAAACCGAACTTATTTTATTGGTTCCGACGAAATCAAAAATTATAAGTCATAATCTGATTGCAAAGGATATTTCAAGAATCCAAGTAGCAAAGAAAGAATCTAAAATTTTAGGGTTCATCAAAACCACCGATGAAACCATTACCATTGTTTCGGGGAAACTTTCCAAGCCGATCGTTTATAAGAAAAGTGAGCACAAAGCATATTTCGAAGACTATAAACGAGAACTTGAAAAGTTTGCAAAGGACAATTACCTGAATTTTTCAGAAGAATAAAAACTGAATTGTAGTTTTTGTACGGCAAGGTAGTTGCAACGATACAATAAGGCGAGTGCATAGAATGCATTCGCCTTATTTTTTCCTAAAAAAGGAGGACGGAGAACCGTCCCCTATCCTCTTTTTTTTGTAAATATAAAAAGACACGGCGATATGCCATGTCTTTGGAGCTGGAAAAGGGACTTGAACCCTCGACTTCCTCATTACGAGTGAGGTACTCTACCAACTGAGTTATTCCAGCGAACCGGTTTAGTTTATCATACTTTGGTCGGTTTGTCAAGCATGATCTGAGGAGGACGGAGAACCGTCCCCTATCCTCCTTGGGAGGAGGGAGAACCGTCCCCTGTCCTCCGGTGCTAGCGGAGGAACAGGCGGAGGATGTCATTCCATGTTGCATAGAGCATCAGCAGAAGCAAAAGGGCAAGGCCTGCAAAATGTACCCAGCCTTCTTTTTCTGCCGGAACCGGTTTGCGAAAGATCAGCTCCAGAAATACAAACAAAATTCTGCCGCCATCCCAGTCACCCACCTGGAGCACTTTCTTCAC
>JAZOWR010000413.1:0-9755 GCA_045659345.1 Ructibacterium sp. | reverse complement strand
TTAAGCAGGCGGATGTATTTATATCGCATTGCGGAATGAACAGTGTCAGCGAAAGCTTATATTTTTCGGTTCCGCTTGTTATGTTCCCTCAAACAACAGAGCAAAAAGGTGTTGCCGAGCGGGTTTTAGGACTTGGTGCAGGAATCAAACTTGACAAAGCGGATGAAGTTTCTGTCTTGAGGGCTGTAAATGAAGTATTCAATAACAGTGACTATCGAGCGAACGCAGAGCAAATCTCAAAAGGGTTTCAAAACTGCCCCGGTGCAAAAGGCGCTGCTGATAAGATTATACAAGTTTGCAATCCTGTGATATAAATAAAATGCAAAGCCTTGCAAGTTTTCTCTGCTTGTGGTATACTTAGCATATTGAACAAAGGAAAGGATGCACAGTTATGACAAAACTTTGGGGTGGCAGGTTCTCCAAGGCCACAGATACACAGGTAGATGATTTTAATTCTTCCATTCGGTTTGATGCAAGAATGTATGCACAGGACATCGCAGGCAGCCGTGCCCATGCAGCAATGCTTGGCAGACAGGGTATTATTCCGCAGGCAGATGCAGATTTGATTGTAAAAACCCTGGGGGAAATTCAGCAGGATATCGAAGATGGAAAGGTTGAGTTTTTGATTGATGCCGAGGATATTCATATGAATATCGAGACCATTTTGATTTCTCGTATTGGGGATGTAGGCAAACGCCTGCATACCGGAAGAAGCCGAAACGACCAGGTGGCGTTGGATATTCGGATGTACCTGCGCGATGAGATTGATGAACTGAAAGCAGAGGTCAAAGCCTTGCGCTGTACCCTTCTGGACTTAGCACAGAAGAATTTGGACACCATTATGCCGGGGTATACCCATCTGCAAAAGGCGCAACCAATTACCCTTGCCCATCATCTGATGGCATACTATGAGATGTTTCGGCGGGACGGAGAGCGTCTTTCTGATTGCCGCAAACGCTTGAATGTAATGCCCTTGGGCAGCGGTGCTCTTGCCGGTACCACCTATCCCTTGGATCGTGAGTCGGTGGCAAGGGAGCTGGGGTTTGACGCAATTACACAAAATAGTCTGGACGGAGTTTCCGACCGTGATTTTGTTTGCGAACTGGCATTTGACCTATCCTTGATTATGACACATTTAAGTCGTTTTTCCGAAGAAATTATCCTCTGGAGCTCGCATGAATTCAGCTTCATTGAGCTGGACGATGCTTATAGCACCGGTTCGAGTATTATGCCCCAGAAAAAGAATCCTGATGTAGCCGAATTGGTTCGTGGAAAGACAGGACGCGTATATGGTTCTTTGACCGGACTTTTGACCATGCTAAAAGGACTTCCTCTTGCTTATAACAAGGACATGCAGGAGGATAAGGAACAGATATTTGATGCAATCGACACCGTTAAGATGTGTCTGCCTGTATTCAAAAACATGATTGCGACCATGCAGGTGCGGAAAGATCGGATGTTAAACGGTGCCAAGGGCGGGTTCACCAATGCGACTGATGTGGCGGATTATCTGGTCAAGCATGGACTTCCGTTCCGTGATGCACATGGCGTAGTCGGAAGAATGGTTGCTTATTGTATCGAGAAAGATACGGTGATCGATGCCTTGCGTATGGAAGAAATGAAGACATTCTCTCCCTTGATAGAGGAAGATATTTATGATGCGATTTCTCTAACCACCTGCGTCAACGAGCGCCGGTTGGTTGGCGGACCTGCTATGGATACCATGAAACAGGTTATTGACAGATATCTAAAAGAAGAACGGTAAAACAAACCCCTGAGGCTATGCCCCAGGGGTTTCGATTTCGGTTTTACAAATACCGTGATACAAACAGTATGCGCAGGCATCGTGGAGATAACTGCGGTAAGGGTCTGCACTGATTCTGCCGTCTGCAATGGCTTTGGCAGAGGCAAGAATTTTGTCGTTTGCCCGTTGAATACGCGCCTCTATTTCCTCTCTGCTAATCGTTGATGCAATTCCGGAGGGACGGTAGGATTCCGTGTTTTTGTCACCGGCAGTTCCATACGCAGCCAGAACATTTGCGTCATTAGAGAGCCAGCCCTGAGGACGCATCTCCTTGTTGATGGCAAGCTCGGGGTTGTCCTTTGCTTTTTCTTCAGAGATGATGGGATCGTTCATCTGCAGATACATCATACCGGCGGGAACCGCATTCTCTATACTGCTGCACAGGGCGTGGGCATAGAGCAAAGGCTGGAGGGTAATGCCGTCCTCAGCGAGCCGGACATCCAGACCTTTTGCAGAGGACTTGTAGTCAATAATGTTGACCAGCGTTTCTCCGTCCTTGATTGCAGTATCGGCACGGTCGATGATACCCCGGATTTTTGCAATCTCCTTGCCCTCTGCGGTTTTGACCGAAAGTGCGGGGATATCCCCATGGGAGCCAATTGTGATTTCAAATCCGTAGGGACGAAAATCACTGGATTGGTAGAACTTTATAACCTCCCATGCTGTACGGGAAGCAATGCCTTTCATCTGCATAACAATATACTGATAATATGCCGAGGATTGATAAAGAAGCTCGGCATTCTTTTTGGCTTCCTGCTCTACTGCCTCGCCAACCATACGGAAGCAGGTTTCCTTTTCGATGTCAGAAAAGTCAACACCCGCCTGCTTTAGGTTAGTAAAATAGGTATACAATGCCCCGTGTTGGATGCTTCCTTTGCTTCGCGGTTCTAAACCTGCCTTTTCCCGTTCTCGGACCAAAAGTCCATAGGTCAGGAAGTAACGAAACGCACAACCGTTATAGGATTCTAATTGAGATGCACTTAAGGAAAGCGGCTCGCCATAGAGAGCCTTGACCATTTCTGAGCTTATGGCATCAGGGGGTTTCGCGTTCATGGAGGCATGGAGTTTTTGTAAGGTTTTTTGATAGTCTGTGTCTTGAGAGAACCAGCTGTATAGTTCCTTAAGAGGTTTGGGTAGATAACCAGCATCTGCGCCGTATTCTGCCAAAGCCGAGGCCAACAAGTCAAAGGCGCCCGGTGCACCCTCCACGCCATGGAGATATGGCTCGTCCTCCGGTCTTACAACCAGAATATCTGCAAACAGCTCATGAATTCGTTTGAGAATGACAGAGGGCATCAACCGTTTTCCATCCCTGTCCATGACGGGACGAAAGAGGTGTAATTCCTCTTTGGGTGCAGACAACACAGCATGAATCAACAGCTGTTCTTCTTTTTGTTTCCATTCTCTGCTGGGGGCAAGTTCTACTCCCAGTTCGTGGATGCTCCGGCGTTCGGCATCTGAGAGCAGTCCCTCGGTCATGTACCCCTGGGGAAAGACGCCCTCGTTCATGCCAAGAACCAGAACCGCCTTAGCGTTGTTGTTTCGGAATCGGTCAATCTGACTAAAGGTGACACAGTCCAATGTTTGGGGCGTCATTCCGATTTCGACACCGCCGATAGAGGTGGCAAAGAGCTCCAGAAACCGTTGATAGGTCAGGTTGGTGTCCGCCATAATAGCAGATATCTGGCTCAGGACGGAAACTGTCGCATTCCATACCTGTGTGTATTCGTCTGCAAGCTCAGGCTTGCCGGAGGCAAGAGCGTCTTCGGCTTTTTGGGTCAGGGTATCGGCAATGCCGCTGTCCTTCATCCAGCTAAGAAGTGTACCGGCAATATCGCCGCCGGTTTTGGTTCCGCTGATGCTGTTTTCTATAGCCTTTACACCGGCAAAGAGAATATCCTTGGTTTGGTTGATGCGGTCAAGGTCAAAATGACCGTGAGCTGGCAGATAGTCCCACTGTTCAGCCTGCCACATGGCTGGGGTTGGTGCTACGGCAAGAATGTAATTTTCCAGTTCATCGGTCGCCTCTCTGGAAACATTCAAAAGCTCGCAGCCGACAATGGCCATCACCCGTTCATAGGAATAACCGTATGCCAGAATCTCCAAAATTGCCGTCAACAAGCGAATCAGAGGCTTTCCTGCAACGCTCCGGCGAGTGTCTAAAAAGACCCGAATCCCACGGCGTTCAAAGATGGCAGGCATCATCCGCCGATAGGGCTCGATGTTTCTCGCCAGAATCAAAATATCTGAAAAACGCAGAGCACGGGTTCGACAAAGACGGAGAATCAGGTCGGCAGCAGCCTCCAGCTCCCGATAAGTATTAGCAGTTTCATATATGGTAATACCTTGTGATAAGGGTTTTTGCTCTGCTTTGGGATCAAAATACCGGCTGCGAAGATAGGCAAGCGAGGTGTCTTCCGGCATCGGTGCAAGATATACAGGGGAAAGCTCCTCTACACCGGCACTTTTAGCCAGCTCCCGCAGACGGCGAATAGTAGCAGCAACCGGAGCAAACAAGCCGGCATATTGCGGTGCATCTGTATAGTCAAAGGCAGCAACCATATCCATCCGATGCATCAATTCCCCCAATGCCCGGTATTCTACCGGTGTCAGGGAGCGAAAGTGAAGCAGATAAAGTTTTCCGTTTAAAAAGTCACAATCCTTCAGTCGGGGACAAATCAAGGTGAGATTGTCCTCGGCATCGGCGCTCCGGAGTGAGAGAAGCTGGTCATAAGCTTCATAGAGGTCGGCAAGATCATAGAGCTTTTGACGCAGGTCATCCTGCGAGGCTTTTTCTGCAGCAAAGCGAAGCGCCTGCGGAGGAACGCCGTACCGCTTGCATTCAGAAAAGATGTCTACCAACACCTTAGCAAACCCTTTTTGTTTCAGGTTGCGATTCAGGACGGTCAGCTTACCCTCCATCAGCTCCATGGTTCGTGCCGCAAGGATCTGTTTGCCCGCACCGTCAATGTATTGCATCCGAAGCGGACCCTTGTGCTGGAGGACCAGATTACAAAGACGGGAAAAACTTAAGACCTTAACCTGCCGTTGCGCTGAAAGGCCGAAGCGGTTCAGAATTTCTTTTTCCATATAGAGAGAAAACTGTTCCGGAACCAAAATCCACGAAGGAGCATCGTTTGCCAGCCGTTCCTTAATTTCGTGATACATATGCTCTGTTTGTGCATCCGTGTTGAGCCCTAATATCAGCTGTAGCATGGTGTTACTCCTTTCTTAAGCTAAATTCTTTCCCGTTCAAATGATTCAGGCATCCGGCATCACCGGTAAAAGCAAAGACCAGACGATAGGCGGTCAGGTGCTGAAAGCGTTTCGAGCCTTGTTTTGCTCCGTATTTGATATCCCCAACCAAGGGACAGCCAATAGAGGCAAATCCGGCACGAATCTGGTGGGTGCGTCCGGTCAAAAGTTCCGCTTCTACAAGAGAAGGCTTGCCGGGGGTTAGCACGCGATACCGGGTTTGGTAAAAGACAGCGCCCGTTGTGTCCTTGGTTGCAGGTTCCATCTTTTGCCTTAGTTCATTTTTCTTTAGCCATCCGGAGAGTTCGCCGGTTTCTGGCTTTGGCGTGTCTTCGGTTTGGCAAAGATAGAATTTTTGAATTTCTTTATCTTGAATTTTTTGGTTAAGAATCCGCAGGCTTTCTGCATCCTTAGCACCAATCACCAAACCGTCAGTGTTTCGGTCAATTCGATGGCAAAGGGAGGGGAGGAAGGTGAATTCCTTTTTTGGGTCAAAATCCCCTTTTTGATAAAGATAGGCGCGCATATGGGCTTCAAGCGATTCCTCGGTCTCAGATTGCGAGAGCATTCCTGCCGGTTTGTTCATAATCAGGATATGCTCATCCTCATATATTAGGGAGAGCTGAGGTGTCATGGTTTGCCAGAGGGGAATCGCTGCATCCTTGTCAAAGAATACATCGCTGATATAGAGCTCCAGACAATCGCCCTCTTGAAGACGCAAAGCACCATCGGTCACCCTTTTTCCGTTGACCTTCACCTTTTTCTTTCGCAATGACTGATAGACCGTCCCCATGGGGGCAGACGGCATTACTTTTTTCATAAATTTATCCAGTCTTAGGTTTTGTTCATTGAATCCGACAGTAAATGCTTTCATATTGAGCCTCCCATTTTCTTCATTATATGCTTTTTAAAAAGGGTTGTCAATCTCTGCGCAGATGGACTTCCCTCTTTTTGTTACGGTACATAACAAAAGAGAAGAATATTGACATTGTTCAAAAAAATGATTTTTTTATGCACCAAAACCGGTGTTCTCCGTATGATAAAGTGAACACGAAATAGGAGGTGCAAAGCACAATGTGTGGTAACAATTCTTGTCTGTGGATCATCCTGATTCTTATTCTGATTTGCTGCTGCGGTTGCGGCAACAACGGAAACGCACGCGGCTTAAACGGCTGTTGCTGTGATTAAGAATCGTACTTAGCCGAATTTTTCGGCTAACCGGCAAAGCAGACTTTGCCAACAAAAGCATCTTATGGGTAAGGAGGTGTAGGTATGGGCTGTTTTGGTAACGGTTTTGGCGGTGACAACTGCTTGTGGATCATCTTGATTCTTATTCTGATTTGCTGCTGCGGCAACAATAACAATGACAACTGCGGTTGTGGTTGCTAAATAGATGAAAAACCGCAAGGAAAACGCGCGTTTTCCTTGCGGTTATTTGCTTTTTACAGCCTTTTTAGTTTGCTTCGCGCAGGCTTCCGTCTTTGACTGACTGAAGTGCCGTTGCTAGCTGTGCAGGGCAGGAAGTGCCTCTGCCGTTACAGTCGATACCGGAGAGCAGTTCAATCACCTTGTCCATCTCCATACCCTCGGCAAGCTTAGAAATTCCTTGGGTGTTTCCGTTACAGCCGGAGGTGAAAACAACATTGTGAAGAATAGTTCCATCCAGAGAAAAGGCAATCTGTCTGGCGCAGGTGCCACGGGTCTTGTATACATATTGTTTCATAAGATAATGTCCCTTCTTTGAAGTTTTATCTTTGTAATAAAAAATTGTAACCTCATTATACAAAAATGCAATAGGATTGTCAATAAAAAAGACAGCAGCTTGTTTTGAATATATTTACCAAGCTTAAAAAAGGAGTTAAGCAAAAGAGGTTCTGTTATCAGATAATTTTAAAAATCAATTCTTGCAGAATTCTTGGTAATATGGTACAATAAAAATGCAAAAATGGAAGCAAAGAGGGATGAAAATGAAGGAAAAAATCCTTTCATCAATCAAAAAAATAGCAGTGATACTGATTGCCAGCCTCATGATATTGGGGGTTGTTCCAATCGGGATGATTACCATGCGTCCCCGCACGGTGAGTGCAGAGGGAGAGTTTTTGCGATTTTCACCTTCAGCAGAGGTTACGGTGTTAAGCAATCGACAGGAAGAAAACCGAAATCAAGCGTTGCTTCGGGTTAGCGACAGAGCAGAGACCTATCTCCGATTCGACCTTAAATCCTTGCTTGCAAATAAAGAACTTGCCGAGGTAAAAGAGGCAACCTTGCGTTTGACAGCGCTTAAGACCGAGACTGAGCCGGTTCAGCCGGCACGATTGTGGATGATGCCCACGAATGATTGGGGCACAGACATGAAATGGCGGGAAAGACCCTCAGGTTTAGGAGAAATCAAACTGGCAGACCTGATGGCAGATAGCAAAGGGCAGGAGGCACGAGTAATCGAAATTGACCTGACAGCATATCTGCAAAAGTGGCTGGATGAAGAAAAAGAGCAGATTTCGTTGCATCTGGATGCAGCTGCCGATGGTATGGCGGCTGTCTTTGCCGCCAGCAATCATCCGGACCCGCTCTGGCGTCCGTGCTTAAAGGTGATTACCGGAGACGCAGCAGACCCGGATTCAGACGACCTGACCAAGGCATATCTTGAAAAAACTGCACGAACTGGCGGCAATGCAGAAAGCTTTCGTGTCGGACGGGGCAAGGATGCCTATCTGAGGTTCCAGCTGAAGCAGGAAAATATTCGGGGTGCCATGCATACGGCGCAATTGCGTCTTTGTATGCAGTCTATGGATGCCTCGGCGGAACTATTGGTGTATCAGCTGATGAATGGACAGTGGGCAGAAGGGCAGCAATTGCCTGAGGGCGAAGAAAAGCTGATTCATCACGGGACAGAGCTATCTGCAAGAGATTTGCGGAACATTGACCTGACAGATGCTGTCAATGATGCTTACGCAAAGGGGGAAACCTCTCTAACCTTGCGTCTTGCCGGCGTACCGGAGGGCGAGGTGGTTCTTGCCGCTTTTGGCGAGGATGCACCGATATTGGGAATTCAGGTGTCCGATGCTGCCCAAACGGTTGCGGTCACTCAGGCGGCAATTTATGCACTCAATGATAATCAGGCAGATGCCGTACAGGGGAATTTGGCAGAAAGTTATACCACAGAAAATGGCACCCGTGCCGAAATTCGGTGGAGCGGAGAGAAGGAAGTCCTTGAAGCGGACGGTACCATTCATCGCCCGGCGTGGTTCGAAGATAGCCGAACGATTTCGGCAACAGCTACCATAACATCCGGTGATGATACCAGAGAGCGGGAGTATATGCTTACGGTTTTGCCGGAGGAGATGCCGGACTTTTCTGATCGGAAACTGGGGGATTATCTCAATCTTGGAGAATCCGATGATGAGGCAGAGCACGGATTTGGAGAGAGAAATACCTCGTCCCATGGACGCTGGATTGGAACAAGATATTTCCCCTATCGCAGGATAGAAGAGGATGGAATGATGGCGGTAACTCTTACCGTAGACCCCAAAAAGCAGAATTATCTAACGGTGAAGGTATGGAAAGAACAGCGGCCGACCTCTACCCTTGTGATTGAGAATTTAAAGGAACGGGGCATGGAACCGATTCTTTATAAATCTCCGGCAGAGCTTTCGGCAGAAGACGGATTTTTATACCTGACTTACCCGTTGCCCATGGAGATGACGCAGGGCAGTACCTCTGTTAGCCTTAGACTGTCTTGCGGAGAAGAAACTGCCATAAGTGAAGAAGAGCTGGTTCGTTGGGATATCTATGGTGCATATACGACCCAAACGCCGTATTTTGATCCGCTTGCCTTTGCAGAGCAGGGAGAAACCTACGCCGGCAAAAAGTCCCCGGGGGCATCGGTATTCCGTCGTTTGCTGAAACGGATGTACCAGGCGGCAAAACAGCCGTGGGAAGACTTCACCCAGCTTTGGGAGGATGAAGATGCGCAGTTGCCTGAGGAGGGTATTTTGGCAGATGCGGAAGAACCCTTGACGGAGGATACGATCGTTTGGCTGGAATCAAATCCGCCCATGTTTGCCTTTGAGGATGAGGGTGACCGCATTGCTATCTCGATGTCTGATGAAGGAAGATTGGTAAAAATGCATCGTTCTCATGCAGCTTATGACACCTATGCCGAAACCGAGTGGAAAGACTATTGGGAAAGCGTAACAGCAATCAATTATGGAAAGTACCGAGTATTTCAAAATCGTACCAACAGGGAGCGCAGAGTTCCCTGGGCAGAAGAAGAAATGTCAGGAATTTACCAGGACTTGGTCAGCGGGACCTATTGGGCGTTTTTGCAAGACGGTCAGATGGCAGATGATAGCGTGCTGCCTGCAGAAACGGAGCTTAGAGATGGAAAAGCCCTGAAAATTGACCGGGGGAGCACCTTGGTGCTGAAACAACTGGCAGAGCCTCTTTACACGCCTCAGTGGAGAATCAGTGCGATTAACGGCGTCTCGGTATCCAAGGTACAGCTTGGATATGGTTTGAAACTTTCCCGCGTGACGGTGAAAAACACCGGACAAAAGCCGGAGGAAGCAGAGGAACTACAGATCGTCTGTTGTGCGTATGAAAAGGGTATGCTTGCCGGGATAACGGGACAGACCGTACCGTTGATTTCCGGCAGAGGAGAATATCAAGTCACGCTTTCGCCCCTCACAGTTCTTCC
>JAZOWR010000412.1:0-1926 GCA_045659345.1 Ructibacterium sp. | reverse complement strand
GTTTCTTAATTATTTTCTCAATTTCTCCCACATTCATACCTGCATCCATAAGAACGGCAATATCACGGCCTGTCGCAGGGAATTTGGGAAGCGGCTTAAATCTTCTGTCTGTTGTATAACCGTGAAGCAGAGCCTCAAAATCAAGAAGCGCACAGTAGACATCCGCATCGATTTTAAAGGTAGATGCAACCTTAGGATGAACCTGACCCAAGGTACCAATCGCCACACCGTTTACCTGAACAGAGGCACATCGTCCCGGGTGGAAAGACGGGTTATCCTTGCAAACCACAAAATCATAGTCACAGATTCCGATATCTTCCAGAAGTTGCTCTACCTTGCCCTTAAGGTCAAAGAAGTCACAGGTTCCATACATACCCATAGCAACCACCTGGGTTTCCTTGGGAAGAACTTCTCCCTGCGGAAGGTAGACAGTACCAATCTCAAAGATACCTGCCTCAGCATTACGGCGATTGTAGTTGGTTCTGAGCACCTTTAACACCGAAGAGAGCATATCGGTACGCATCACGCTGTTTTCTTCGCCCAGAGGGTTAGAGATAACCACCATCTTTCTGCGTATATCCTCTGCCCCAATGGCAACCATATCGTTTTCTTTGGGATCGATAAAGGAATAGGTCATAGATTCATAAAGCCCCGCATGGGTAAGCGCATCACGAATCAAATCCTCCAGCTTTTGCTTTTTGTTTTTGCCGCCGCCAATACCGCCGCCTGCCATCATGGTGGTAGGAATCTTATCATAGCCGTAAATACGGGCAACTTCCTCTGCTACATCGGCAATACCTTCTACATCATTGCGGAAGGTGGGAACAAACACCTTACCGTCTTTCACGGTAAATTCCAGGCTCTCTAAAATCTCAATCATTTCATTCTCCGGTACATTAAGTCCCAGGAAATGATTCATCTTCTCCGGTTCAAAGGGCAGAACTCTCTGCTCCTTTTTGCCGGGATAAAGGTCGATGACACCGCCGACTACTTCTCCGGCACCAAGTTCTGCCATCAACTGGCAGGCACGATTGATTGCCGGCAGACAGTTCTCTGCGTCCAGCCCTTTTTCAAAGAGGGCCGATGCCTCAGTACGCATGCCCAATGCCTTAGCACCGCGGCGAACCGCTACCGGATGGAATGTTGCTGCCTCAAACATCACAAGCGTGGTATCTTCTGATACTTCTGAATTAGCACCACCCATCACACCGGCAACACCGATGGCACGCTTTTTATCACCAATGGCAATCATGGATGCGCTCAGCTCTCTTGGCTGGTCATCCAGTGTTTCCAGTTGCTCGCCCTCATTGGCATTGCGAACAATAATGGTTTTGCCCTCTACATGATTTAAATCATAGGCGTGCATAGGTTGACCATATTCCAGCATGATATAGTTGGTGATATCCACCACATTATTAATCGCACGGATACCGCAGGCTTTTAATCGGCGCTGCATCCACTCAGGCGAGGGTCCAATCTTAACATTCTTTACCACTCTGCCTACAAAACGGGAGCAGAGCTCCGGATTTGCAATCTCAACACTTGCATAATCGTGTACAGATTCACCGTTTTCCGGCACAACAACCTCAGAAATCTTAAATTCCCGCTTAAAGGTTGCCGCCGTTTCTCTGGCAAGACCGATGATGCTCATACAATCAGGACGATTGGATGTGATTTCAAATTCTGCTACACTCTCATTGAGGCCTAAAACCTCGGTAACATCTGCACCGATTGGGGTATCCTCGGGCAAAATCAAAATACCGGTGGCGCGCTCATCAGAGATACCAAGTTCATCCGTAGAACACATCATACCCATACTGGTAACACCGCGGAGCTTGCCCTTGGTAATCTTGACACCGCCGGGCAGGGTGCTTTTATGTTTGGCAACCGGAATGACAGCTCCCTCAAACACATTGGGCGCTCCGG
>JAZOWR010000411.1:0-10220 GCA_045659345.1 Ructibacterium sp. | reverse complement strand
CCGTCTTCGTTTTTGCCGACTAGGATTGGAAGTCTTCCGTAATAATCCCGCGCAGCAATTAAAGAACCGGAGCCTGTTAAAATTAAAATAGAGGCGGTTCCGTCAATCGATTCCTGTGCAAAACGGATGCCGTCTGCAAAGTTATCTTTTTGGTTAATCAAAGCAGCAATCAGATCAACCGAGTTGACATTTCCGCCGGTCATGGCGTTGAAAAAACTGTTACCGGGACTGAGATATTGTTTCATCAGTTCTTCGGCGTTGTTGATGACACCGATCATGCAGATGGCGTATGTGCCGAGCCGAGAACGGAACAGCAACGGCTGTGGGTCAAAATCACTGATACAGCCAATGGCAGATGTACCCTGCATTTCTTCAAAAACGCGGTCGAATTTGGTTCTAAAAGGGGAGTTTTGGATGTTGTGGATCTCCCTTTGAAGCCCAATTTCCTTATCATAAGCGGCAATTCCGCCCCGTCGTGTGCCAAGATGTGAATGATAGTCTGTGCCGAAAAATACATCCGAAACAGCATCATGCTTGCTGATTGTTCCGAAAAAACCTCCCATAATGAACCTCCATTTTTATTTGCTGATAAAATTATACAATATTTTTTCCTGCAATGCAATACAAAATATTTCTTTGGATGACAAAAAAATTTATGAAATATGGACACTCTTTTTCTAAAGTTTTTTAGAAAAAAGCCTTGACAATACGCGTCCCCTGTGTTAAAATATTTTTGTGATGCGGGAGTGGCTCAGTGGTAGAGCGTCACCTTGCCAAGGTGAACGTCGCGAGTTCGAATCTCGTCTTCCGCTCCAATTACAAGCACTTAGCATCGCTAGGTGCTTGTTTTTTTCAATTATGCAAAGGAGGCGGCGTGTATGAAATTATTCAAGGCTGTAAGAGGCTTGTATGTATCCCATATTTTCGGGAGCCTTGCAGCTATTTTATTACTGATTCCCCTCTGGTCTGTGATTTCGGGTTCTGCATTAGCGTATTTCCTGATTACAGCAGGAGTGCATATTTGTCTGATTTATTCAACAAGCTGGCGTTGCGGTGACAGAGACGGCAGAAAAATCCCCGGATTTTATCCCAGCTACCGATTTGCAGGGATGGTAGCAGGATGGGGGCTTGTGATTCCGGTTTTGTTGTTGGCGCTGAGATTTGTATTTCCCAACCTCTGGATGACAGATGTTCCGATTATGAACGGCGGACTTGCGTTTTTATCTACCGATATTTATTTTCAGGGCACAACGGATTTAATGTATAAACTCTGGTATTTCCCATATCTTTTTTTTATGGGAAACGGTAGTTTTTTCCGGTATCTGATTCCGATTTTGATTCAGACATTGACCGTTTTTTTAGGATATTATGTCGGAACCAAACGCATCCGTGTGCTTGACCATGTAATGCAAAAGATGATATATCAAGAAAAGAAAGAAAACTAGCACATAATTATCATCATCTCCTCATAAAGTGAGAGGGGGTGATGATTTTGTTTTATTCGGTCAAAAAAGATAGACTCATTTGGGTGTTTGTTGGATTGTTTGGTCTTGCTGTAATTTTTGTATGCGGTGTCTTTGATGAAAGGCAAATGGCTAAAGAGGCATTAGCAGTGCCGATTGCCAATCAAGTGGTTGTGATTGACCCGGGGCACGGAGGGTTTGATGCGGGGGCTTTGGCAAATGGCATAGAGGAGAAAGAGATCAATCTGGCAGTATCCCGATATCTCAAAGGTTATATTGAACAAGGAGGCGGTATTGCCGTCCTTACCCGGACAGAGGATGTTTCCACCGCAGAAGAGAATACGCGGGGAGTTTCTGCAAAAAAATCTGATTTGACAGCAAGAAAAAAACTGGCAGAAACAGCCGGTGCGGATGTTTTTGTCAGCATTCATATGAATAAGTTTCCGCAGACCCAGTATAAAGGTGCGCAGGTGTTTTATAGTGAAAGTGGGAAGCGTTTAGGTGAGGAAATCCAGGCATCTCTCAAAGAGGTAATCGATGACGGAAATGAACGACAAGCAAAAAAAACAGACGGAAATATCTTTATTCTAAAAGATACTTCCGTACCGTCTGTTATTGTCGAATGTGGATTTTTATCCAATCCCCAAGATGCCGAACTCTTAATGCAGGATGCCTATCGTCAAAAATTAGCGTGGGGGATTTATCTTGGATTGGTTCGATATTTTAACGGTTAACAGTTACCGAAACCGTTTTTGTTTCCTCGTCCCAGTTGACCTTTCCGCCGATTGCCTCCATCACATCACGGATAGGAATCATGATTCTGCCGTTAAACTCTGTGGCAGGGCAGGACAGGTAACGAACCGTACCGTTGAGCATCATGAATGGTTCATTTGGACGAATTAAAATGCGGGTATCAAAGATATTGATGCCTGCGGTGTTAAAGGTATTGTCCCAGGTAATTTCTGCGCCCAAATCCTCCAAAACGGCACGCATGGGAACCATGGTGCGATAGTGTTCGGTATTGGTGATGCAGGGTTGGTCAAATACAACATCGCTTCCATTCACGGTTACATGAATATATTCCTCAAATGGTATTTCGTACTGCAATGCATAGGCATAGGGAACGCTATCCATCTTAGCATACAAGCGGAACAGGTTGGTAACAGGAAACGCATTTTCGCCAATGGCGGTTACCGTGCCCGGCAGGGAAAGTGCAGTCAGGGAAGTGCAACGCCCAAATGCGTTTTTGCCAATGGTTGTTATACTCTTTGGCAGTGCTATGGTCCAAAGGTTTTCGCAGTGGTAAAAGGCTCCGTCGGGAATAACTGTTAAACCTTCCGGAATAGTAACCTTGTATAAACTTTCGCTGTACGCAAAACAGAACTCACCCAGAGATGTCAGGGTGTCAGGAAGGACAACCTCCTTGATGGTAGAGCATCCGCCCATAGCACCGTCTGCAAGGGCTGTAACGGTGAACTTGCCCAGAGTTTCCGGAATCACTACCGTTTGTCTGGTGTCATCAACATTAAGAATCGTACAGGTTTTGCCTGAAACAGAATAGGTAAAAATGTCATTTTTGTATGTTCTCTCGGCTGCAGAGACAGGCAGGCTGCCAAGCAGAGTTGCAAAACATACAATCCACAAAAGTAATTTTTTCATAAAACAAATCACCTCAAAATAGATTATATCACGAATTTAAAAGAAAAGCAAGTTTTTGCGTTTGACAAGAAAAGTGAAGTATGTTAAGGTTAGTATTGTGAAATCATTTAAGAAAAGGAGGCGGGTCTATGGAGCGTGAAACAGAACTGGTTCGTCGTGCGCAAAACGGTGATGTTTCTGCATTTGAAATGCTAATAGAAGAATACCAAAAGCGCATTTTCTCCATTGCGTATCGAATGGTACAGCATCAAGAAGACGCCGCCGACCTGACACAGGATGTAATTTTAAAAATACACAAAAATCTGGACAAATTTAAGGGTGACTCCAAGTTCTCGACCTGGGTTTACCGAATTGCCACCAATACCTGCCTGGATGAGATTAAAAAATCACAACGGCGCACGACCTATTCTCTGGACAAAGAGGTTGAAACCGACGAGGGAAGCATGACAGCAGAGATTGCGGATAAGGGACCGACGCCGGAGGAAGAGGCAGAACGCAAGGATGTAAAAAAAGCGATATATGCCGCAATTGAACAACTTGGAACGGAACATAAAAAAGTGATTATTCTCAGAGATTTGCAGGGATTATCCTACGAGGAGATTGCAAAGATTATGCAGTGCTCGGTTGGAACTGTCAAATCAAGGATTAGCCGGGCAAGGGAACGCCTAAAAAAAATACTGAGCAAAAATCGGGAACTTTTTTCTGATTATTTCGTCCAATAAAGAAAAAGCCTGAAAGGAGGGAAGGATAATGTACCAAAAAGAGAATGCATTATGCAAAAAATGCAAAGGCTTGCTGTTCGATTATGTATCGGACAATACCAAGCAAAAACAGAGTCAATGGATTGAGGAGCATTTGGCGTATTGTCCCTCCTGCAAGAAAGAATATGACGAAATATGCTTGATGCTTTCAGTGCTTGCTGAAGAGCCAAAGGTGGAACTCCCTGCGGAGTTTCAGCTGAGCTTGCATCGAAAACTGGTTGCAGTAACACAGGAGAGGGAAACGGAAAAAACGAGTTCTTGGCTGCACCGACTGAAAGACATGCGCGGTATGAGGACGGTCGTACCTGCCTTGATGTGCCTGGTGTTGGTGATCGGTGTGTTCTCTTCCGGTTTGTTTGCAGACTGGCAGAATGCCGATTCTGTCATTGTTGGAGAACCGAAACAGACGGTTGGAGAATCGCAACAGATTGTTGCAGAAACGCAGCCACCGGTGGAAACACCGATTCCTTCTGCGGAGGAGACAACGGCGCCCAAACAGGTTGCGCCCAAGCAGACGCCGGAAAAAACAGCAGAACCTAAGAATGAGCCGGTACAAGAGGGCGTGGCAGTAAAAGATGTGCAGGTCGCTCAATCTGTTGAGGAAGAAAACGGAATTGCGGTGGCGGCAGAAACGACAGAGCATGATAAGATCAGCAGCGGAAGCAGCCGTGCTGTTATGATGGCGGAGGAGGCGATGCAAGAAGTTTCCCCTTCGTATATGGTAAAGATCCCTCAAGCTGTATCGGTGTTTTTAGAAGAGGCGGAGCTTACAACTGCGGTTGACTGGACGGTAAAGGCTGTCTCGGGTGATGCAACGAATGCTGTGCTCTGTCTTTCTGAATCGGAATGGGAAATCTTTTCTGCATATATCCAATCCCTTAACCTGTCACCGACCTTGCTTTGCAGCGGCGATGCTGATTTAGGGATTACAGTAACGATTCAGGGGATTGAGGGATAACAGATGGAAAAACTATTGATTGTCGACGGAAACAGTATTTTAAACAGAGCTTACTATGGAATCAGACCATTGACCGCACCGGATGGAACCCCCACCAATGCGGTCTATGGTTTTTTGAATATTCTCTTTAAGCATCTGGAGGAAGAGAAACCGGACTATCTTTGTGTTGCTTTTGATGTTAAGGCAAAGACATTTCGGCATAAGATGTATGACCTTTACAAAGCCCAGAGAAAACCGGCACCGGAGGATTTTTTGGTTCAGTTGCCACTGATCAAAGAGGTTCTGGGCACGATGAACTTTGCATGTATTGAAAAAGAGGGTTATGAGGCAGATGATTTGATTGGCACTGTCTCCCGTCTATGCGAGGAAAAGAATATAGAATGCCGGATTTTGACCGGTGATAAGGATGATCTGCAGCTGGCATCAGAAAAAACATGGATTAAACTGGTGATTACCCGAATGGGAAAAACCGAAACCACCGATTATAATGCTGATGCGGTTTTTGAAAAGTATGGGGTAACACCCAAGGAGTTTATTGATGTAAAGGGTTTGATGGGTGACCCCTCAGACAACATTCCCGGTGTCAAGGGCGTAGGGGAAAAGACGGCGTTTTCTCTGGTGCAGAACTACCACAGCATAGAGGATATCTATGATAAGATAGATGTGCTGGAAGTTAGTCCGTCGGTGAAAAACAAATTGATTGCTGATAAAGACAGTGCTTTCATGAGCAAAACACTGGCAACCATTGACCGTTGGGTTCCGATGGAATTTGATTTTACAAAGTTTAAGCGTGTAGCCTATGACACAAAAGCATTAGGGGCTTTGTTTACCAGGCTAAACTTCAAATCCTTTTTGAATAAATTGGAGATTCCCATAGAGGAAAGAACTGCCCATCAGGAAGCGGTGACAGGTGTCCTTAAAAAGATTACGGCAGAGGAATTTTCCGCGCTGGTACAGGATTGCAAAGCGATAGATTATCTGCTTGCAGAGTCAATGGGAAAACTTGACCTTTGTATGACCGCAGATGGGGAAAATGTATACCATCTTCCCGATATACAAATGCCGGAACTTAAAAGATTTTTTGAAGACAACGGTATTTTGAAATGCGGATATCACCTAAAAGAGGATATTGTTACGCTGCTAGGTAAGGGTATTTCGGTTTCAGGGATAGGATTTGATGTCCTGATTGCTGCCTATCTGGCAGAGCCTACCCGCAGCAGCTATGATTTGGAAACCTTGTGTATGGCATATCTGGGACAGGAGCTTCCGGAAACCTCTGCCCGCGTGGAGGAGGACGGTCAAATTTCGATGAACCTGGGTTTTGAGGAAGAAGAACCTAAGAATCTGCAAAACTTAGCAGACCGCACGGTTGCGATTACACGCCTTAGAAGGTTTTTTGAAAACAAGCTAGAAGAGGATGGACAAAAGGAACTCTATTATCATGTGGAGCTTCCTTTGGTTGAGGTGTTGGCAAGCATGCAACATGAGGGTGTTTATGTCGATAAAGATGCCTTGCGTGATTTTGGTGATATGCTGCGGGAACTGATTTCTAAGCTTAGGGATGAGATTTACGAGCTTGCAGGCGAAGAATTCAATATCAATTCCCCCAAACAGCTGGGTGAAATCCTGTTTGCTAAACTTGGACTTCCCGGGGGGAAAAAGAATAAGAACGGATATTCCACCAATGTGGATGTTCTTCAAAAATTATCAGACGAACACCCCATTGTTGAAAAAGTGCTTAAGTACCGTCAGGTTTCGAAACTGCAGTCTACCTATGTTGAGGGTATAATACCTACGATTCATGCAGAAACCGGAAGAATCCATTCCAACTTCAACCAGACAGTAACAGCGACCGGTCGAATCAGCAGTACAGAGCCGAATCTGCAAAATATTCCGGTACGGACAGAACTGGGACGGGAAATCCGCAAAATGTTTGTAGCCCAAGGGGAGAATATGTGTCTTGTAGATGCTGACTATTCCCAGATTGAGCTTCGGGTTCTTGCTCATATTGCAGGGGACAGCACTATGCAGAATGCCTTTATTCATAACGAGGATATTCATACCCGCACAGCCTCACAGGTGTTTGGTGTTCCCATGGAAGAGGTTACCGCATCCATGCGTTCCGGCGCTAAAGCGGTTAACTTTGGTATTGTATACGGAATCGGTGCCTTTTCTTTGGCACAGGATTTAGGGATACCGGTCAAAGAAGCAGATGCCTATATCAAGGGATATTTGCAGAATTATCCCAAGGTGGATGCATACATGAAGGAAACGGTTCATCAGGCGAAAGAGCAAGGCTATGTCACAACCCTAATGGGAAGAAGACGGAATATACCGGAACTAAATGCATCCAATCATATGACCCGTGCCTTTGGAGAGCGTGTGGCTATGAATGCACCGATTCAGGGGAGTGCGGCGGACATTATCAAGGTTGCCATGGTTCAGGTATACCGCCGATTAAAGGCAGAGAACCTGAAGTCCAGATTGATTCTTCAGGTGCATGACGAACTGATTGTAGAAGCAGTAAATGATGAAGTGGAACAGGTGAAGCGGCTTTTGAAAGAGGAGATGGAGAACGCTTGTCGCCTTTCGGTTCCGCTGGTTGTAGATATGAACACAGGAAAAAGTTGGTTTGATACCAAGTAAGGAGAGCGTATGTTAACAAGCAAGCAAAGAGCAAAATTGCGCGGAATGGCAAATACCATTCCGGCACTATATCAAATTGGTAAGGATGGAATCACAGAAAATATGGTCAAACAATTTGCTGATGCATTGGAGGCAAAGGAGCTAATCAAGGTTCATGTGCTGGAAAATGCTCTGATGGATACCCGTGAGGCAGCAGAGATGTCGGCAGAAGCTGTGGGTGCAGATACCGTTCAGGTTATCGGCAGTAAGTTTGTGCTATATAAACCATCCAAAGAAAATCCCCAAATTGAACTGTAACCAAAAACACCTGACCATGGTCAGGTGTTTTTTAGTGCATAAATCTCTTCAAGGGTAATCCGAATGCTTCGGTGCAAGAGTGCATGCAAAATCTCATCCTCGGTCAGGGTATAGAGCAGCTGGCGGTTTTTGTCCACCACATGAATCATACAATAACGGTGATAGGAGAGCTTGCGCAGCAAACTTCGTGCTGATAGATGGGGGTATGCGGTCAGCACCATGGTTGTGTTTAGAGCATTCTTATCCAGTTTTTTGTTGTGATAAAGCAGCTCTTCTAAGGTCTGGCGGGAGATATTTCTCTGCTCGGTGCAGAGGTTCCCCAAAAGAAAAGCACCAATCATCAGCAAGGAGAACTGAAATCTGGCGGTCATAAGAAGAAGAGAGCCGATAACAAAGAGAACCACGGCAATCATACGGCTGATAGATGCAGTGATGCGATAGGCAGAAAAAGAATCGGTAGAAAGTGCAAGAGATGCCCGTAAAATCCGTCCGCCGTCCAGAGGGAGGCATGGCAGAAGATTTAAAAGCGCCATACCAAGGTTTGCATTTTTCCCATAAAGCAACAGAGGGCTGGGGGCGTGTTTATATAGGTAAGCAAACACCGATGCCAGAAGCAGGTTGCAAACAGGTCCGACAATTGCCATCAGGATTTCTCTTGCGGGTTGTTTGATGATGGGATGTTTTAATGGAGCACAGACGCCAAATGGTAAAAACATAATCCCAGAGACAGAAATGCCAAGCCGTTTGCCGATGATAATGTGGGTAAGCTCGTGCAGACAAGCAGACCCCCAACTGATAATAAACATAGAAAAATAGTTTCCTAAATACGCTGCGATAAGCAAGGGGATTAGCAATAAATGAATTTGTATTCGGAATACCTTGCCAAAACAGATAAAAGTCTTGCGTATACGCATCATTAATGCTCCGTCAGGGGTTCATCACTCTCGGGCAGAGGCGTTGAACTTTTGTCCGGAGAAATGTATTCCTTGATTTGGGAGAGAACAGAGAGATCTGACTCAAAGCGGAGGGCTGTCCCCAGAGCATCGGCACAATGCCTTAGAAAAGGCAAAGAGGAATGATGCATCCCAAACACCAACAACAAACAAATCAGTGATGCAGCGGTTTGTTTCAAAAGCAATTGCAACGGTTTGGAGAAGACAATGCCTGGTGGATGCTGTGGTTTGTTCCTCTGACGGCTTTGATAGATTTCGGACATAGAATCACCTTCTTTTTTATACACAGTTTATGGGACAAAGTTTTCAAATATGCTTGCAACTTTCTTAAAAGTGTTGTATGATGAAATGGTGATTATTGAACATGGAGGCAAACTATGTATCGGGCAAAGCTGGAACAATGTTTAAAACGCGTGCAAAAGCCTGCACGCTATATTGGAAATGAGTTTAACAGTATTCATAAAACATGGACGCCGGAGAGAATGTCGGTGGCGTTTTGTTTTCCGGATGTGTATGAGGTGGGGATGTCCCATCTGGGAATGAAGATTTTGTATCATATGCTCAATGAGAGGGAGGATACCATTTGCGAACGAGTGTTTGCGCCCTGGGACGATATGGAGCAGGAGATGCGAAAGGAAGAAATTCCGCTTCTTTCTATGGAGAGTGCCAGACCGGTTCGGGATTTTGATATGGTTGCTTTTACTCTGCAGTATGAGATGAGTTATTCCAATATTGTCAATATGCTGGATTTGGCAGGGATTCCTTTGCGTACCAAAGAACGAACCCAAAGCGACCCCTTTGTTTGTTGCGGAGGGCCTTGTGCCTATCACGCAGAACCGCTTGCGGATATTATGGACTTTTTTGTTCTGGGTGAGGGAGAAGAGGTCAACAACGAGTTGATGGATGTATACAAGGTATGGAAAAAAAGCGGTGAGCCGAGAGAGGCGTATCTTGAAGCAATTGCTAAGATTCAGGGAGTTTATGTCCCATCGTTTTATGATGTAACCTACAACGAAGATAATACCATTGCATCCTTTGTTCCCAACCGTGCAGGTATTCCCAATAAGGTGAAAAAACGGATTATCAAGGATATGGACAATACTTATATTCCGGAAAAACTGATTGTTCCTTTTACCGAAATCGTCCATGACCGTATCATGCTGGAGCTGTTCCGGGGATGTATCCGTGGCTGCCGGTTTTGTCAGGCGGGATATATCTACCGTCCGGTCAGAGAACGGTCGGTGGAACGCTTGCTTGGTGTTGCAAAGAATGCGATTGCGGCAACAGGCTATGAGGAAATGTCTATGTCGTCGCTCAGTACCAGCGACTATACTAAACTTTTTCCATTGGCAGATGGCTTGCTTGCCCTGACAGTGGATAAAAAAATCAATCTTTCTCTGCCTTCTTTGCGGGTGGACAACTTTTCTATGGAGTTGATGGAAAAGGTCCAAAAAGTGAAAAAAAGCGGTCTGACTTTTGCTCC
>JAZOWR010000410.1:0-2193 GCA_045659345.1 Ructibacterium sp. | reverse complement strand
CCACCCAGACTGCTATGCTGAAGTTAAAAGAAAGCTTGAATCCGGGAGGTGAATCCAAATGAGTCAGTATTCTATTCACATTCTCCATCTCTATCCTGACCTTTTAAACCTCTACGGGGACAAGGGCAATCTTTCTGCACTGAAAAAACGGCTTGTTTGGCGAGGAATGGACGCTGCTATCACGGTTTGCAATCAGGAAGATACCCCGGATTTTTCAGAGGCTGATATTATCTTTCTAGGTGGCGGATCAGACAAAGAAGAAGCAACGGTATGTGGGCTGTTGACAGAAAAAAAGAAAGAGCTTACCGATTATATTGAGAACGGCGGCGTTATGCTTGCTACCTGTGGCGGCTTTGAAATGCTGGGAACTCTTGGGATTTTGGATATTCATACAGAGTATACCGAAAATCGATTGATTTCTGATGTAATAGTACAATCCGAGCTCTTTGCTTCTCCCATCTGCGGATTTGAAAATCATGCCGGAAGAACCGACATCGGCAACTATACACCCCTGGGAAAGGTTCTTTTTGGAAACGGCAATGACGGCAAAACCGGTTATGAGGGTCTGGTTTATCAAAACCTGTTTGCAACCTATTTACACGGGCCGTTGCTCCCCAAAAATCCTGCATTGTGTGATGAGCTTCTTTTACGCTCACTTAGAAAAAAATATCCGGATTTTGGCGCTCTCTCCCCATTGGATGATGCATTAGAAATCTCGGCAAATCAGTATATTTGCGAAACATTTTTAAAGAAATAAAATAAATTCTCAAAAATTTTAAAAAAAGCCTTGCAATCTGAAAAAGATTCTGGTATAATAGTTCGAGTTGAGTCAAGTTTTTAGGAAATTAAGGAGGTGTATCTATATGGCAAAGTGCGAAATTTGCGGTAAGGGTGTAGTTTTCGGCATTAAGGTATCTCACTCTCACAGAAGAGCAAATAAGGCTTGGAAACCCAATGTAAGACGGGTTAAGGCAATCGTTGACGGTACTCCCAAAAAGGTGTACGCTTGCACCAGATGTTTGAGATCAGGCAAGGTTAACCGTGCTGTATAGTCTTACACTTTTGGATATCAATGCAACAAAAAAATCGCATCCTTGGGTGCGATTTTTTTATATTAATTTTTTAAATGCAGTAGGCAAAACCAATTCCTCTTGGCCATCCCAAACAAAATCCCCGCTATCGTTGATACATTCTGCCCTGTATACCCGCATCTTCCATTCGATATGGGTAAAAACATGGGTTGCATCCGGCATAGCGCTGATATCCCTGACAGAGATCCCCATATTTTTAAGATGAGAAGCCGTCTCCTCTTTGGTTAGCCAGCCGTCGCAGTTCGGGAACTCCCAAAGACCGGCAAGCAAACCTTGATCCGCTCTCTTTTTGACCGCCAGTGTTCCGTCTTTCTCCAAAAGAAAGACGGTCATTTTTTGTATTTTCCTTGGTTTTTTTGCCGTTTTTACCGGGAGTTCGTCAGTGGTATGATTTAGGCATGCAAGACAGATATCCGCAAGGGGGCAGATTTCACAGCGGGGCGTGCCGTTTGGAATACAAACTGTGGCTCCCAGCTCCATCAGGCTCTGCGTAAAATCTCCTGCCCGTTCTTTGGGATATATTCTATATAAAGATTGCGTTACATCCCGTTTGATCGGTTGCTTTAAAATATCCCGATAGTCCTCGCAAACACGGGAAATCACTCTAAGCACATTCCCATCAACAGCCGGATGGGGAAGACCAAAAGCAATAGAGGCAATTGCTCCTGCAGTATAGTCGCCAATCCCAGGCAGACTCCGTATGAGAGGGTAACTGCTTGGCATCTCTCCACCGAATTCTGCCATAATAACCTTTGCCGCCGCCTGTAGATTCTTCACACGGCGATAATATCCAAGCCCTTGCCAAAGCTTATGCAAAAGCTCCTCCTCTGCCTCTGCCAGAGAGCGAATATCCGGCAGAGTCGAAATAAACCGTTCGAAATACGGTTTCACCGCTTCTACCCTTGTTTGCTGGAGCATAATTTCTGATACCCATACACAATACGGCGTTGGGGTTTCCCGCCAGGGAAGCTGTCTGTGGCCTTTGTCATACCAATCTAGCAATCGCTTAGGCAGTATCCCCGGAATCTCTATTTGCTTATATTCTTCGTTCATACCTTCGCCAAGATTACCATCGATGCTCTCTCATCCGAAAAGTGCATAT
>JAZOWR010000409.1:0-4842 GCA_045659345.1 Ructibacterium sp. | reverse complement strand
TTTTGTCTGATGAGAGTTTTTAGGTCTGAATCTGAGTTAAATCACGTTCAGAATAAGTCTCAAAGAATTACATTTTATTTTGAGACAGTTCCTTATGTCGTTCTTGTTGCGGTACACCACATCAAACAGACCGAGTTCGATATGTTCGTACCATTCCGGAGAACCTCCGAGCGATTCAGCGTACTTCTTAACGCCTCTGATTACATCACCGTATCGGCGGTCTTTGTTAGCCTTGATGATTTCCTTGGCATACCGGGCGGGATTCTCGGTGTTTTCAATGATTGCCTTGACGTTCAGGAACTTAACGAACTCCCTCTTGTCGAGATTGCTGCCCATGTACATCGGTTCAATGATGTCATTGTACACCTTGAAAGTGACCTCATCCTCGGAAACGCCGGCAATCTCCAAAAATTCCTCGTACATCATCGCTTTTCTCTCCTTTTCAGCAGGGATTCTGTTTCCCTCAATCACCTTACATGCTTATTGTATTTGATTTGAGGTTTAAGTGTCAAGCATTTTTGAAATTAAAGTTCAAAAAAATTTTCCGAGGGAAAGAAAACCCCGAATCCATACTGATTCGGGGTCTCGGCGAGAACCCTTAAAGGGCTTTTAAGACAATATCTGCATCAATACTGTAATTGACTTCATCCTCATACTCCCAGATTCTTCTTTCGCAGCAGTATTCCCGGACGGCTTCAAGCCATTCCTTTTCAGTATCAAATGTCTGGAAGCTTAGGGTTCCTGCATCGTAGTATTCGCTGTCGTAGAGGTAGTAGCAGTTGATATCCCCTCTCTGCAAGGGCTTGTTGTGCTTTCCGTCCTCCCGAAGAGATCTTAAAACTGCGTACAGCAGTTTGTCTGCGGGCAGATCCGTAGTTTCAGCATGGAATTCAAGATCATCGTTGCATTCAATGTAGCAGTCATGGATAAGGGATTCCAATCCGGACTTGCCATCGTAGAAATATTTTTTGAACAGCCGGGGATCATTGCATATTTTCTCCACGGCATCATAGACTGAGCCGTCAGATTCGGTCAGGAATTTCCTGTGTGTGTGAATTTCTTCTCATTATTTTACTCCTTTTTAAGTGTATTTATAAATCCTCCGAAAAACGGAGGACTTCTTCGATTTTTTAACGCAGAAGCTTATCAACGAGATCTTGCCGATTTTCGGGAACAAGATCCTCATCATCAACGCGGATTAAAGTGTCCTTCAGTCTTGCAAAGTATTTGTCCAAAGCCTGAAGGATCTTTCTGGTGTCTCCCTTGGTTTTGCGGAAGGGAACTTTTGCCCTGCTGAAAGCAAGGTACTGCGATTCCGGTTTGATCCAAATGAACGATACCCGGCTCTCAAGCACGATAGGATCGTAGAACTGACGGTCATCAGTAAGGTCAATATGGAAACGAACGTTGAACATATCGTTGTCCCATATGCCATAGGGTACTTCTTTTCCGTCTCCTGCAAGGTAGCATCTTATAAAAATGCTGTACCTTCCCAGAATTCTGGGGGCGACTGCATCTATTCTTGACCTCGGAAAGTACCGGTGGTAAAGTCTTTCAACTTCTTCCAGAAAAGCATCAACGTCCTCTCCGGATTCTCTGAGAAAACGGTTTCCTTGATTACGAATCATTTTTAATCTCCTTTTTAAGTGTATCTATATTCCCCCGAGGAAAACCCTCGCCCCCGAGGGTTCGTCTCTGAATTACTTTTCCTTGGTCTTTCTGAGTTCTTCTTCAAGGACGGGAACCGCAGAGGGGATTCTGCGAGCCAGCTTGACGTACTCGCCCAGAACCCCGCCCCGGGGGGCATCGTTGCCCTTTTCGTAAGCGATTCCGGCAGCGTAAAGGATTTCCATTGCAGGGGAAACTCCGGAAGCCTTGGTAAGGCGGCGGTAGCGGTTTGTCCAGCCGTGGTAGATGTGGGCGTGTTCGCCCTTGCAAAGCCCGATCAGAACCTCTAAAGCGCAGATTCTCCGATTGGCGTTCTTGGGAAGGTTTGCAATGATTCTTTCTGCTTTCTTCATTTTCGTTTCTCCTCTTTTGGGCTCTCGCCCTCTCAACGTTACATAGCCATTATAGACCATTGGGATTTAAGCGTCAAGCGTTTTTGGAATTAAAGTTCAAAATTTTTTTCTAGGAAAAGAAAACCCTCCGGTTTGGAGAGCTGATCACTATCATCAATTTTCCGCAAAATTCCAGAACATTTCAAATCCCGCATCTGCGGTGTTCTCGTATCCGGGTTCACCTTTCCGGGGAGCGGGTTCGGGCTTGACGGGATCGGCATTCAGGATTTCAAACACGCCAAAATTGTACACTCTGCCCAGAAATTCGCGGTCCTTGGTTTTATGAAATCTCAAAATGGCAAAACCTTTTCTGGCGATCACGGAAAGCAGCTTCTCAGCCTTGTCTCTCGGAGATCCGTCAATACTGACGATTACGGCCCCGTTATCGGCAAGAAGCTGAATGGTACTGTCTCCGTACTGGGATTCTCTGGTCTTCAAAACCTTAACAACCTTGACCTCGGAAACTCCGGAAGGCAAAATCCTGTTGCTGAAGTCAAACTTTCCGGCCTTGTGGTACACTGTAACCTTGTCGCTGAATTCGGTCATTTCGTTTCTCCTTCTTGGTTTTCGGAGACAGTATAACCGATTCGGGGTTTAAGTGTCAAGAATTTCCGGAAATCATCTGCAAGTCCGGTTCTTTCTGTTTTCCGGATTGGCTTTGAGCATCAAACATTTTCAGGAGCTCCCGGACAGCCTGAACTGTCCGAGGCTCCTTCGGTCTCCCTCTCTTGTTCCACCCTCTGTCGTACTGAACGACACAGCGATACAATCCGGTTTTGAAGTCCTTTTTGTATATAAACAGCTTTACTACAGAACCGTTCTTGATACCAAACGAACTGGGCTCATATACCTTAGCCTCGAACTTGAGACCGTTGACATCTCCGAGATGCCACAAATCCTGTGTTTTCTCTATTGTTATCACTCTAAGATCCTTTTTGCAAGTTCCAAACATTCAAAGTACAAAACCAAAACCCAATTCAAACTAGCCGTAAGTCCATTCTTTCGGCTTTCCAATATAGGTAATTGGTTTGTACTTTTCCCGTTCAGCCTCCGGAACTTCTATAAAGTCGTACTCTGACAGAAACCCAGAACCGTCTGTGAACATCTGATTGAATTTTACTCCTGAATCCATAGCAATCATATTATGCCCTTGGGATTTCCGGATTTTGTCTAGTTCTCTGATAAGATCGTCTATTCTGTATAGTGTGTATTGGATCATTCCTGAAATTCCTCAAAAATTTATGTATAACGATTCCTTCACATACACATTTTTCCTGTTTACAACACGGTTAAAAGATGAGTTTCCTGAGTAAATGTAAAGGTGTTTTCTGTAGAGTTCTTTGGGTATTTCTACCATTAAATCATTGTCCCCCTGTATTCCGTCAAAGGATAGCAACCACTTAACGCCCTTTGTGTTTAAAGACTCTAAGTATTCTAAAAACTCTGAAAACTCAATTTTTCCGTAGTACATACCTTTCGTATTGAAGTAAGGAGGGTCAAGATACACCACATCATCGGGTGTAACGTCTTGGGTTGTTTCAGCGTAGTCTCCGCACCGGAAATCGGTGTTTTTGATTTTTCCCGACCATTCCAGTATTATACCGTGCAGGGTATCCGGCTTGATTCCGTCCCTCGTGATATGGAACGGGGAATTAAACTCACCCTTTGAGTTAAACCGGATCAGACCGTTAACACAGGTTCTGGAAAGGAAAAGAAAATCATACACGCACTTGGTTTTGTTGAAGTTTTCTCGGATTCTGTAATATTCAGAACTTCCGGATTCCTTCAGCCTTTCCCATCGTTGCCTGTACTGACAGGAAACCTCTTCAGGGTTGTCTCTGATCTCTTTCCAAAGGTTTATCAGCGGTTCACAAATATCCCCGCAAACAGCCCTCTCAGGGGAAACTGCTCCAAATACGGAACAACCACCGCAGAACGGCTCAAAGTACCGGGCAAACGGAGGGATCAGACTTTTGATAGTTTCTGCTTGGGATCGTTTGGAACCTGACCATTTAATTACCGGCTGCATCGCTGTCCCCGGTCTTGAACATTCCCAGTTTGACTCTGACATAGTTATTAGCCTTGTGGATTAAGAGTTTATAGAGCCTTGTAAAATCAATAACAGGCATCTTTTTCCTAAAGACGATGTTCGCTGTTTCCTCTTTGATGAACTCTCTGACCACAATGTTACTGAACTTCTGAATGTTAAAAGGCTCCTTCGAGAATACTTCATTGTACTTGATGTATTCTTTATCTAAGAAAGCAAGGTCAAACCAGTTCTCTAACACGTCATTATAGAGGTCATCAGCAGGAGAACGGGGTCTGTCATACAGAATCTTGGCCCATGTCTGCCTTCCGTACTTGTTCCGATGTTCTGAGTAAGTTTTGATGACAAAGCCTTCTCCCGTCTGGAACTGATCCTGCATCAGAAACCGAGAAAAGTCTTTCAGTTCTTCTTTCAGATAATCCTCGCCTTTCTCTTTAAGTGCAGTTCCGGAAATCGGATAAGACGGAACTCTGCCTATGTTGTACTTCTCAAACGTATCAAAAAACATAACCGGATCATGATAGTTTTTGTTTACGGAGTCTGTCATAGTAACAACGTCAAACACATAGAAGTTATGGAAGAACTCCGGCTTCACAAGGAACTTGCCTTTCTTAGTGAACTCGCCGTAAAAGATGACATAAGTCGGATTCTCAGTCTTGCTCCAGATTTCCGTTGCCGCTTTGTAAAAATTCTCAAAGTTCTTGCCAACAAACATAGCAAAACCCTCGTTATCAT
>JAZOWR010000408.1:0-1830 GCA_045659345.1 Ructibacterium sp. | reverse complement strand
GGCATTGTTCTATCCAGGCGAAGCTGGGACTCATAGGTGACAGCTTCATCTAGGATACCCACCACTACGATATAGTCGAATGTACCCTCTGCTCTGGGATTCTCCTCGCTTGTATCACCGGGATCACGATATACAGCCCACAGCGGCATGGTAGCTCCTTCCATGTCTTTGAGCTGAGTTAGCTGTTCAGGGAGGCCTGAGATCTTAACAGCATCGTACTGATTAAATGCAGCAGCAATTCCAGGTGCAGAGATCTTGACATAGGTGGTCGGAACCTGATTCCACACTTTGGATGTATCAGAATACTGCTTCAGCACATGGGGAGTGGAGGATGTGTCAATCCACAACTGCATATTCTCAGGATCTTTCGGTGCATCGGAAGCCTTGATGACATTGGAATACGCAGATCCGTCAGCCTTACACATCTCATAGCTTGCATTTGAAGTCTGGAAAGAAGCCTCAATGTTACCGAAATCCGTCAGGTTCAGAGTGTTGATATACTTCTTGTCCGGCATGATGATGACATAAGCACCCATGGAGATGAGCTGCTTCGGTTTATCACTAAGTCCCATTTCCACAGGCTTCTCGTTGATAACGAACTTCGTGCCATCCACATAGCACAAAGCATCTTTTGCTATAAGCCCATTGGGGCTATGAGGAGAGGCATACACGCCTCTTTTACCTCTAGGGGATAGGACAGGGTAGTAATCGGAGGTCATATTCTTCATGTCAAAGAATTCACCATCACCGATACGCAGATTGTGGTTGTAGCCCTTGAAGGTATCCACCATCTGTCTGGAATTCGCCAGCACTTTAAGCTGTGGATATTTCACACTATCCCCTCCCTTAGAAGTATTTGTTGCTCTTGCCTACAGGCATATGAGTCCTGTTGTAATAGTTTTGGTAGCCTACATAATCTGTGTTGAACATCTCAATGGCGTTGTTGTACTTCTCGTACTCGCCGTTGTAGTAATCGATCTGTGCCTCCATCCACCGCAGATACACCTCGTCATAGGGAGCAGGGATGAGAAGCTCCGTCTGAAGGTCGGTGCTGTCATCGTAGCCTGTGAAGGTAACCTCATCGCCTTCGTGGGTGTCGATGATATGCTGCTTCACCATGGCATCCAATCTAGAAAGCCATGTCACCTTATCGCTCTGGGTGTATGTGTTGTGCTTCAGGGAATCGATTCTGCTGATTGCCTCAATAATCGTCATTGGTATTCCCCCTGTTCAAACAAAGGGAAGCGTGATGCTTCCCCTTACTTATTCTTGTTCTGCACGGCATCTTCGAAGAGCATGATCTTCTCAAGCATCTCTTCCTGATGCTGCAAAACTTCTGCAACAAAGTCCGGGACTTCCACCTCGACACCACGCTTGACGATGCAGGTGTAGTTGTTCACGGACACAAACACATCCTCTTCATCCTTCTTGGTTCTGGGGATGCGGACCTTCACCATTTTCTGTTTTGCTTCTGCCATGTTTATTTCCTCCTTAAAGTAGCGAAGGGAGAGGGATGCCCCTCCCCCTTTCATTGGTGGTTATCAGTTCTCTGCAGCGGTAGCAGAGAAGGTAGCGGACTTGGACTCCACACGGACCAGGTACTGAGGGATCAGCAGCTCTGCGGTCTTGATGGCCTTCCAGCCAACGGAGCTTCTCTGGTCCAGGGGATCAGCGGTACCAGCAGAACCCTTCTGCTTGACGATGGTCTGCAGACCGCCACCGGAGATCTCGGTAACGCCGTATGCACCCTCACCGAAGACCAGGGTACCGAACACACCGCCGGAGTAGATCTTCGCCTCAGAGGTCTGAACGAAGCGGACACCGGCAACC
>JAZOWR010000407.1:0-2443 GCA_045659345.1 Ructibacterium sp. | reverse complement strand
ATCCAGATTGCCACCCAGCTTCTTTTTGTTGTTGATTCGGGTTTTTTCTGCAGTTTCCCGGCTGCGCTTGTTCACCAGAACCTGTTCGCAAATTTTTTCTGCATCCATTTTATTTTCAATAAAATAAATGTTAAGCTGTTCCCGCAAAAATTCGGTCATAGAGTCTTGAATAAATTTGTTGGTAATTGCCTTTTTGGTCTGGTTTTCGTAACTGGTCATGGTAGATAAAGAGTTGCTGACCAGAATCAGACTGTCCTCAATGTCAGAGAACTGAATCTTACTCTCTGTTTTGGTGTACTTATTAGTCTGCTTGAGATATTGGTCAATGGCATAAACAAAGGCGTTTTTTACTGCTTTATCAGGAGAACCGCCGTATTCCAAAAAGCTGGAGTTATGATAGTACTCCAAGGCGTTGATGCTGTTGTTAAAGCAGAAGGCAAAGCTCATCTTAACCTTATATTCATCCAAGTCATCACGGTCACGGCCCTTGCGCTCTGCTTCTAGATAGTGGACAGAGGTCATGTTCTTTTCCTGACCGAGTTCCTTAACATAGTCTACGATTCCGTTTTCATAATAATATTCAAAGGTTTCAAACATTCCGGGTGAGGTTTCGTTTTTTAACACAAACCGCAGACCGGAATTAACCACAGCTTGCCGTTTGAGGGTGCTCTGGTAAAAATCCAGAGGAATATTGATGTCAGTAAAGACACTTAAATCAGGCTTCCAATGAATTTTTGTTCCGGTATGACGGTGGCGGAACTTCACCTTCTCCATTTCCCCTACAGGTTCACCCTTCTCAAAGTGAAGGTTAAATTTATGTCCGTCACGCAGAACCTCAACATCCATATATTCTGAGCTATATTGGGTAGCACAGGCACCCAGACCATTGAGTCCAAGAGAGTATTCGTAGTTTCCTCCGGCATTGTTTTGGTACTTTCCGCCGGCATAAAGCTCACAAAAGACAAGCTCCCAGTTGAACTTTTTTTCTCTTTCGTTGTAATCTACCGGAATACCCCGACCAAAGTCTTCAACCTGAATAGACATATCCATATATCGGGTGACATATACCACATCGCCGAAGCCTTCCCGCGCTTCGTCAATGGAGTTGGAGAGAATCTCAAACATAGAATGTTGACAGCCCTCAATCCCGTCTGAACCAAAGATGACCGCAGGACGCTTTCGAACCCGGTCTGCACCTTTGAGTGCAGAGATACTGCTATTGTCGTAGTTTTTTGCAGCCATGTTGCTACCTCCACAAAGATCTTTGTATCAAATATTTTTATTCTAACACAAAATGTTGCGGTTGTCAAAGGTTGCCTTTCGTAAATATAGGAATCGACAAAATTATACTTGCTACTTTTTTTAGATGGGTGTATAATAGAAAAGAAGGAGAGATGAACGATGCGAATTGGAATTTTAGGATACGGAAACCTAGGCCGCGGTGTAGAGGCGGCAATTAAACAAAATCCGGATATGGAGCTTGTGGCGGTAATCACCCGCAGAAATCCGGATAGCGAAACGATTTTAACACCGGATGTGCCTGTGCTCCCGGTAGCACAGGCAGAAGAAATGCAGGACAAGATTGATGTCATGATTCTCTGCGGCGGCAGTGCTACTGATTTGCCGGAGCAGACCCCGGCGTATGCAAAGCTCTTTCATGTCGTAGATAGTTTTGATACCCATGCAAAAATCCCTCAACATTTTGCCAATGTAGATGCAGCGGCAAAGGAGGGGAATAAGGTTGGAATTATCTCGGTCGGTTGGGATCCGGGTATGTTTTCCCTTAACCGAATGTATGCAGGTGCTGTGTTAAGTGACGGCAAAGACTATACCTTCTGGGGAAAAGGAGTCAGCCAGGGACATTCCGATGCGATTCGACGGATTGACGGAGTGAAGGATGCCCGCCAATATACCGTTCCGGTGCCCGAGGCGCTTCAGGCGGTAAGAAATGGAGAAAATCCGGAGCTTACCACTCGCCAAAAGCATACCAGAGAATGCTTTGTGGTTGCAGAGGAGGGGGCTGACCTTCAAAGAATTGAGTCAGAAATCAAGAATATGCCCAACTACTTTGCCGATTATGATACCACAGTAACCTTTATTACAGAAGAAGAAATGAAGCGTGACCATAATCGTCTGCCCCACGGCGGTGTGGTGATTCGCAGCGGTAAAACCGGCTGGAATCAAGAGCACAATCATATCATCGAATATAGTTTGACCTTGGATTCTAATCCCGAGTTTACAGCGTCGGTGATTGTTGCCTATGCCCGTGCCGCATATCGAATGGGTCAAGAGGGAATGAGCGGTTGCAAGACCGTGCTGGATATCCCCCCCGCATACTTGAGTGCCCTGAGCGGCGAAGAGCTGAGAAAAACCTTGTTATAAGAAAAATTCCACAAAGCGGCAGCAATGGGGGATTTTTTTGTTTTTTTGGTTTGCATCGTGT
>JAZOWR010000406.1:0-2665 GCA_045659345.1 Ructibacterium sp. | reverse complement strand
CACTGGCTGTTCCGTAATCAAATGAATCACGAAGATATTTATAGCCACCAGAAATCTGTTCTGTTGTTTCGGTATATGGACTATCTATCTTTCTGGAAGTAAACGGTCTAACAGTATCCTCAGCGTAATAAAAATTTTCTCTGTGGTAGTGGCTAGGCATCTCTGGTGTCGTCAGTGTGTGAGCAGCTTCACCGCCTGTAGCACCAGCCGAGTAAGAACTACCAGCAGCAAGAAGGAATCTGTCTTTAATCTGCTCCCAAGTACCGCCAAACAATTTTGATGGATTAGTCGCAGAAACAGATATATAGATTGCACCAACAGGGTAGACCATGCCAAAAATCGCCTTAGTCAATGACTCTAATTCCTTTGAGACACTCTCAATAGATTCATTCATTTGGCTGAGCTGATTGTTGCTTTCTTCCTTATAGGCAGATAGCGATTCTCCCAGATTAGAGATACCTTTCGACATATCTTGATTGGATTTATTCTGCCTATACATGAACTGACCTAGACCATACTTCTGTTCAATATCTGTAGCTTTGCGGACACCTTGCCTGTCCTGTTTTGACATTTACTCACCCCCAATGAAAAAGGGGACTGTATAGTCCCCTTACCATGTGATATAGCCCTTAGAGTCAACCTTGAAATCCAACTCTTCCAAGATGGATTTCATCTCCTGATAATCGATATCGTCACGCTCGTTCAGATAGTCAATGATATCTTGGTTGTAGGCTCTCTTGTCTTCCTTGCTGGAATATACAGTCCGATACAGGATAAGCCTCTCACCGTAGTCAATATCCAGACCATTGATGTAATCCAGAACCTTCTTCTTGCGAGAACCGCTGATAGAGTTACCCTTATCATCCTTGTCAGCACTGATGTAACTGTCAGACTGCCAGTTTTCCAGAGCATCGTAATGTTCCATGTAGGTATCGTAACCACCGACAGCCTGTGCAATTGCGTACTTACCCGGCTTATCATAAGCGTAATTATACTCTTTAGGCTTGTTCCAGTATTCTTCATAGCTGATTCCAAGCCCCTTTGTGACTTCCTGTTCCTTCTGGTAGTACCAGTTGTCAGTTCCGTCATCATTCTTAGGAAGAATCTCATACCAGAAGTTCTTTTCGGCATCGTAGTTAAAACGTTTGCCGTTATACTCACCATAATAGGTTCCACCTTCAGCAGGCTTTTTGCCGTTCCAATAGTCCTCATAACTCATACCAAGTTTGTCGTGAGAAAGCTGTTCACGAACGTAGAACAAGTTGTCACTTCCATCGGAATTCTTAGGTTTGATTTCATACCATCTGTCCTTGTCGGCACTGTAGTTGAATCTCTTGCTGCCGATTTCAGCGTAAGAACCAGAATGTTTCATGCTATCCAATGCATACTTGCTCTCGTTAAGCAGTTGATTCATCTGCTCCTGAAGTTCTCTCATTTCAGACTTCTTGTTCTTGCTGTCTCCACTTGCAAGTTCCTTCTGCTTGTCATATAGATCATAAAGCTCATCGTTAACGGCATCAATATAAGCTCCTTTAAGGATGTCTTCGTCTGTTGCATCATCGGCATAGGCAGCATCCATAATCTTATCCTTGACATCGTAGAATTCATACAGATTGTCACTGTATTCCCAGTATTCCTCAATCGGAATGTCCAGTCCTGCAAAGATTTCTGTCTGTTCAGGATTCAGTGTGCGCTGCTCCTGGTCGAAATACTTCTGAGCATTTTCGCTTGCATACTGTCCGAAAATTCCAGCCTTGATTCTGTTGCCAACAGTATCTTCCACAGGGTATCTCAGATTGCCAGCTTCGGTATAAGAACCTGCGATAGGATAATCTTCACTGAACATATTTAAGCCTTGAGTGGTCTTCTTCGCCTGTCCGTAGCCACCCGGCATCAGGTAATAAGGAGCAACTTCGCCCAGGGTTTCCCATCTGGACTTTTCGTTTCCATACTGGTCTTCACCATTGAAGAACTCCTTGATAGGAAGTGCGGAGGAAATAGGGATTCTGCCACCACCCGTGATGATGGAGGCATAAGGAAGGTCTTCCATGAATGCTTCAAAGCCCTGTCCCAGATTGTCCTTCAGGGTATCTTCGCTGTCTTCTTCATCATCGTAGCCGAATGCAGTCATCAGAACTTCGATAATATCAAAAGCAGGATTATAACCTGCGATAGACTCAAAAGCCTTACCAAACAAATGCTGAGCCACCGCAAGCTGAGTAAAGGTGGATGCTACCTTCGCTGCGGTCTTTGCGTTTCTCTGCAGACCGTTTTCGATATACTCGTTGGAAGCCTTCGTTTCCTGAATGGTATCGTAGAACTGCGAATCCAACTGGTTTCTGACTTCCAACTGGAACTTCGTCACCAGACCAAGCATTTTAGAATTGTACAACTGAGGCTGCTGACCAATGGAGCGGTCGCCCATTAGCTTGGAAACCCATTTGTCTGTTTCAAAGTGTGCCTTCTGGGAATCCATACCCTTCCTGGTAAATTCGTTGTACTTGGTTCTTGCGATAATTTCCGTGGAAATGTCATCAACCATTCCCATAAGCGCATAGCCGGGATCAGCCATCTTCTGCCATGCAGTACGGTAGAATCTGTCTTCTCCCTTTCTGCGGATTACCACAGGACTGTCCTTTGCGTAACTGTCAAGCCGTCCACCACT